>NZ_JAOZYC010000002.1:0-181482 GCF_035798155.1 Streptomyces endophyticus
CCCCCGCGCGACCGGGCTGCCCGCGCGCCGGGTCGCGGAGGCCCTCGGCCACCTCGCGGAGCGCGGCTGCACGCTGCCGGCACCGCGCGGCTCCGCCCTCCCGCTCGCGGTGCCGCCGGCCACGGCGCTGCGCAATCTGATCCACCGGCACCAGGCCGAACTGCTGCGCCGCTCGGCCGAGTTGGAGGACCTGACGGGGGCGGTGGACCGGCTGGCGGCCGGGTTGGTGACCGCCACGCCCGCGGACGTCCGGGCGATGGGCATCGAGACGGTGCGCGGCGGCCGGGCCATCGCGGAGCGCGTCGCGGCGATGCTGGCCTCGGCCACCACGGAGGTGGCGCTGCTCGACCGCCCGCCGTACGCGTCCAGCCAGCCGGACGGCATGCCGACGCCTCTCGACGTGGCGGCCCCCGTGCGGCGCGGGGCGCGGGTACGGGTGGTGGTGGACCGCGATGGCCTCACCTTCGCCGGGCGGGCGCGGGGCCTCAACGACCTTGCCACGCAGGGCGTTCAGATCCGGGTCGGCAAGGACCTGCCGACGAAGCTCTTCACGGTGGACCGCAGGGTGACCCTGCTCCCGCCGACGGACGCGGCGGACCCGACGGCCTCGGCACTCGTCGTCGGCGACTCACTCCTCAGCCACGCCCTCGTCCCGCTCTTCGACGCGGTGTGGGAGCGGGCGGTGCCGATCGGCGCGGACTCCCCCGACGAGATCACGGACGAGGACCGCGAGCTGCTGACCCTCCTGGCCTCGGGCCTCAAGGACGAGTCGATCGCCCGCCGCCTGGACCTCCACGTCCACACGGTGCGCCGCCGCATCACCCGCCTGATGACGATGCTGAACGCACAGACACGCTTTCAGGCGGGTGTGACGGCGGCGCTTCGGGGCTGGCTGACGGTCTAGCCAATCAAGCCCGCTCTTTGGACGAGAGCCAGCGGGGTCCGGGGCAGAGCCCCGAGACCCCGGCCCCGTCGCAGGTCACGCGGCGACGGGAACCTCCACACCGGCGGGCGCCAGCGCCAGCTCCAACACCTGCCGCACATCGTTCACCGGGTGCACCTCCAGCTTCTCCAGCACCTCCGCAGGAACATCGTCCAGATCCGCCTCGTTCCGCTTCGGGATGATGACGGTCGTGATCCCCGCCCGGTGCGCGGCCAGCAGCTTCTGCTTGACGCCACCGATGGGCAGGACGCGGCCGGTCAGGGAGACCTCGCCGGTCATCGCCACATCCGTACGGACGAGCCGCCCGCTCAGCAGGGACGCGAGCGCCGTCGTCATCGTGACGCCCGCGCTCGGCCCGTCCTTCGGGACGGCGCCCGCGGGGAAGTGGATGTGCGCGCCGCGCTCCTTCAGGTCGGCGACGGGCAGCTCCAGTTCGGCGCCGTGCGAGCGCAGGAAGGAGAGCGCGATCTGCGCCGACTCCTTCATGACGTCGCCGAGCTGACCGGTGAGGGTCAGGCCCGCCGCGCCCGTCTCCGGGTCGGCGAGGGACGCCTCCACGTAGAGCACGTCGCCGCCCGCCCCGGTGACCGCGAGCCCGGTCGCGACGCCCGGCACGGACGTGCGCCGCTCGGCCGGGTCCTGCGCCGACTCGGGCACGTGGTGCGGCCGCCCGATGAGCGGGCGCAGATCGCCCTCGCCGACGGTGAACGGCAGCTCCCGCTCGCCCAGTTCGTGCTGCGCGGCCACCTTGCGGAGCACGCGCGTGACGGACCGCTCCAGGTTGCGTACGCCGGCCTCACGCGTGTACTCGCCGGCGAGCTTGCGCAGCGCGTCGTCACCGATGGTGACCTCGTCGACCGCGAGCCCCGCGCGGTCCAGCTGGCGCGGCACCAGGTGGTCGCGGGCGATGACGACCTTCTCGTCCTCGGTGTAGCCGTCGAGACGGACGAGTTCCATGCGGTCGAGCAGCGCCTCCGGAATCGCCTCCAGGACGTTCGCGGTCGCCAGGAAGACGACGTCGCTCAGGTCCAGTTCGACCTCCAGGTAGTGGTCCCTGAAAGTGTGGTTCTGGGCCGGGTCGAGGACTTCGAGCAGCGCCGCGGCCGGGTCGCCCCGGAAGTCGGAGCCCACCTTGTCGACCTCGTCGAGGAGGACCACCGGGTTCATCGACCCGGCCTCCTTGATGGCGCGCACGATGCGGCCCGGCAGCGCGCCCACGTACGTACGCCGGTGGCCGCGGATCTCCGCCTCGTCCCGTACGCCGCCGAGCGCGACGCGGACGAACTTTCGGCCCATGGAGTGCGCCACGGACTCGCCGAGCGAGGTCTTGCCGACGCCGGGCGGGCCGACGAGCGCGAGCACGGCGCCGCCACGACGGCCGCCGACCACGCCGAGGCCACGGTCCGCGCGGCGCTTGCGCACGGCCAGATACTCGGTGATGCGCTCCTTCACGTCGTCCAGGCCCGCGTGCTCGGCGTCGAGGACGGCGCGGGCGCCCTGGATGTCGTAACTGTCCTCGGTCCGCTCGTTCCACGGGAGTTCGAGGACGGTGTCGAGCCAGGTGCGGATCCAGGAGCCCTCGGGCGACTGGTCGCTCGCCCGCTCCAGCTTCTCGACCTCCTTGAGCGCGGCCTCGCGGACCGTCTCCGGAAGGTCGGCGGCCTCGACGCGGACCCGGTAGTCGTCGGACTCCTCGGCCGTGTCCTTGGCGTCGCCGTTCAGCTCGCGCAGCTCCTTGCGCACGGCGTCGAGCTGGCGCCGCAGCAGGAACTCGCGCTGCTGCTTGTCGACGCCCTCCTGGACGTCCTTGGCGATGGTCTCGGCGACGTCCTGCTCGGCGAGGTGGTCGCGCACGTGCTGGGTGGCGAGCCTCAGCCGCTCGACCGGGTCGGCCGCTTCGAGCAGCTCGACCTTCTGGGCGGTGGTGAGGAACGGCGAGTAGCCGGAGTTGTCGGCGAGCGCGGACACGTCGTCGATGGCCTGGACGCGGTCCACGACCTGCCAGGCGCCGCGCTTCTTCAGCCAGTTCGTGGCGAGCGCCTTGTACTCCTTGACCAGCTCGGTCACGGCGCCCGGCAGGGGGTCGGGCACCTCTTCCTCTACGGTCAGGCCCTCCACCCACAGGGCGGCGCCCGGCCCGGTCGTGCCGGCGCCGATGCGCACGCGGCCGACGCCGCGGATCAGGGCGCCGGGGTCGCCGTCGGCGAGGCGGCCGACCTGCTCGACGGTGCCGAGCACGCCGGTGTTCGCGTACGTCCCGTCGACGCGTGGAACAAGCAGCACCTTCGGCTTGCTGGGTCCAGTACGCGCGGCGGCCTGCGCGGCCTCCACGGCGGCTCGTACGTCGGTGTCGCTGAGGTCCAGGGGCACCACCATTCCGGGCAGCACGACCTCGTCGTCGAGCGGCAGCACGGGCAGGGTGAGCGGTGTGGACGTCGAAGCCATGATCTCCCCTTTGGCAGTCAAGTTGAGTTACATGGACTCAATGCATGAGAGCTCCCAGATGTTCCTCCGAGAGCGTTCGCTGTCAGCGATCACGCTGTGACCCGGCCCGCCGTCACCCCACCGGGACACCGACCACCTACGCCACGGGGCTCCGCCCCGGACCCCGCTCCTCAATCGCCGGAGGGGCTGGATTTACCCACCCCCGCCTTGGGCAATCTGCCCATCACGAGGGCACCGGCCCCGGCGGCCGTCCAACGGCAGTCGTAGCGCGCATACGGGCGGGATGCGGGACAGCTGGGAGGACGCGCTGTTCGGCGGCGCGTACCGCAGGGCCGCGCCCCGGTTCGGGTCGTGCCATGTGCGGCTGCGGCCGGAGGCGGGCGAACGGGCCACCTTCTGCTTCGGCGACAGTCACCTCGGCCCGGCCGACATCGGCACGTTCGACGCCCTGCACCCGGTGCTCGCCGCCGTGGTGGCGGAGATCCGCGCGCTGCCGCACGGGCGACCGCGCGGCACCCGCACCGGCGACCTGCTCGAAGGGCTCGGGCCGCCCGTCGAGTGGCACACCGGATTCGTGCTGCGCCCGGCGGGCCTGGACGACAAGCTCGCCGCCTTCCGGGGCCCCGCGCTGCCCTCCGCCGTCACGTCCCCCCCCTGGACTGGGCGGCGTACGGCGATCCGGATGAAGTCCTGCAGTACATCAAGCAGTTGTGGCACTGCGTGGCCAGGTTCGGATCACCCTCTGTGACGAGCGCCATGTGAGACGTGGGACACAGAAAATACCCGCGGGCCACCCACCTCGTCGGCCACAATGGCGGCCATGACGACCCTGCACGACCCCGATCCACCCGTCGTCCTCGATCGCCGCGAAGGCCCCTTCGGCGAGGTGGTCCTGCGCCGTCACGGCGACCTGCTCCAGATCATCGCCAACGGCACCTTCCTTATGGACACCTCCGACGGCCGCTCCGAGCGGCGCCTCGTCGACTCGGCGCTATCGGCGCTCTCGGCACTCCCCTCACCCGCCGCCCGCAGGAAACCACGCGTCCTCATCGGCGGCCTCGGCGTCGGCTTCTCCCTCGCGCACGCGGCCGCCGACCCGCGCTGGGGCGGCATCACGGTCGTCGAGCGGGAGCCCGCGATCATCGACTGGCACCGGCACGGCCCGCTGCGCGAGCTCTCCGCCGGGGCCCTCGCCGACCCCCGTACGGAAATCGTCGAGGCCGACCTCGTCCGGCATCTGCGCACGGCCACGGACACCTACGCCGCGCTCTGCCTCGACATCGACAACGGTCCCGACTGGACGGTCACCGAGGACAACCACACCCTTTACGGACCGTCCGGCCTCGCTGCCTGCAAGGACCGACTCGACCCGGGCGGTGTTCTCGCCGTATGGTCCGCACAGCCGTCAGCAAATTTCGAAGAAACCTTGCGGAATGCCGGATTCCAGGCGGTGCGCACCGAAGAGATCCCGGTTGTCCGGGGCGTCCCTGACGTGGTGCACCTCGCACTGAGGCCCACGTAGCCGACCGGCGGTAACTCCCCGTACGCTGACGTCCGAAACCCGATCATTCAAGCGTCAAGCGCGTCACGACGGCGCGCACTCAGGGGCGGGGCGATGGAGCAGACACACACCTCCCACAACACCACCACGACGACTCAGGGAGCCCAGCGCCGGGTCCTTGTCGTCGAGGACGATCCGACCATCGTCGATGCCATCGCCGCCCGGCTGCGTGCCGAGGGATTCCTCGTGCAAACCGCTCAGGACGGCCCGGCGGCGGTGGACACGGCCGAGGCCTGGCAGCCCGACCTGCTGATCCTCGACATCATGCTGCCCGGCTTCGACGGCCTGGAGGTCTGCCGCCGTGTGCAGGCCCAGCGTCCGGTGCCGGTCATGATGCTCACGGCACGTGACGACGAGACGGACATGCTCGTCGGCCTCGGTGTGGGTGCCGACGACTACATGACCAAACCGTTCTCCATGCGGGAACTGGCGGCGCGCGTGCACGTGTTGCTGCGCCGGGTCGAGCGGGCCGCGCTGGCCGCCACGACACCGCGCAGCGGCATACTGCGGCTCGGCGAGCTGGAGATCGACCACGCGCAGCGCCGCGTGCGGGTCAGGAGCGAGGACGTACACCTCACTCCCACCGAGTTCGACCTTCTCGTGTGCCTGGCGAACACACCGCGCGCGGTCCTCTCCCGTGAGCAGCTGCTCGCCGAGGTGTGGGACTGGGCGGACGCCTCGGGCACCCGCACCGTCGACAGCCACATCAAGGCGCTGCGCCGGAAGATCGGCGCGGAGCGCATCCGCACCGTGCACGGCGTGGGTTACGCACTGGAGACGCCGAACCCGTGAGCGGTGGGGACCGGAACCCGGCATCGGGCGGGCGGCCGCACCGGCCGCCGTTCAACCCTCAGTGGGCGTCCGGCGGTCTGCGCCCCTTCTCCGTCAAGGCGAAGCTCGGCACGCTCGTCGTCGTCTCCGTCTTCATCACCACGGGCCTGCTCATGGTGGCGATGTACACGGCGACGGAGCTGCGCTTCATCACGGTGTTCTCGATCATCGCCACGCTGCTGATCACGCAGTTCGTGGCGCACTCGCTGACGGCTCCGCTCGACGAGATGAACACGGTGGCCCGGTTCATCTCCAACGGCGACTACTCACGCCGGGTGCGCGGCGCGGGCCGGCGCGACGAGATCGGCGACCTCGCGGTCACCATCAACCGCATGGCCGACGAGCTGGCGGCCCAGGACCAGCAGCGCAAAGAGCTCGTGGCCAATGTCTCGCACGAGCTGCGCACGCCCATCGCGGGCCTGCGCGCGGTTCTGGAGAACGTCGTCGACGGGGTGATGGCCGCCGATCCCGAGACGATGCGCACGGCGCTCAAACAGACGGAGCGGCTCGGCCGCCTCGTCGACACACTGCTCGACCTGTCCCGCCTGGACAACGGCGTCGTGCCGCTGAAGACGCGCCGCTTCGAGGTCTGGCCGTATCTGTCGGGCGTCCTGAAGGAGGCCAACATGGCGGTCTCCCAGCGCGCGGGACTCGCCTCGGGCTCCGGCACCCATACGCGTACGGACGTCCATCTGCACCTCGACGTATCGCCGCCCGAGCTGACGGCGCACGCCGACCCGGAGCGCATCCACCAGGTCGTCGCGAACCTCATCGACAACGCGGTGAAGCACTCCCCGCAGCACGGCCGCGTCACCGTCTCCGCCCGGCGCGGCCCCTACCCCGAGTCGCTCGACCTCGAGGTGCTCGACGAGGGCCCCGGCATCCCGCAGTCCGAGTGGCACAAGGTCTTCGAGCGCTTCAACCGGGGCGATGCCGACGCCGGCGGCCACAAGGGCAAGGGCGACGGCGGCACGGGTCTCGGCCTCGCCATCGCGCGCTGGGCCGTGGAACTGCACGGCGGACAGATCAGGGTGGCTGAATCCACTCGGGGCTGCCGGATCAAGGTCACTCTTCCGGGAGAGCCCGGAACGCAAAGTTGACGTAGGGTTTCGGTCAGTCAAGGGTCAAGAGCGCGCCGGGCACACACGAACACGCCGGGCGCGCATCCGAACGTACCGAAACCTCGCTTGTTTCCCGCCATTTCCCGGCCCGAAACGCAACTTCCGGTGTGACTTACGTGACGGATGACCGGCCCGGTCTGCACGTCTCGCGGATGGAGGCGTAGCCTTTATTCCCGCTGTCCATCACCTTGTGAGAAGCGGAAGAGGGCGGTTAACGCCGTGTCGTCACAGTCCCCCAGTAGCTCGAGCAGCTCCACCGAGACCGACCAGGCCGGACAGGGTAAAAACCCTGCGGCGGCATTCGGCCCCAACGAGTGGCTCGTCGACGAGATCTATCAGCAGTACCTCCAGGACCCGAATTCGGTCGACCGAGCCTGGTGGGACTTCTTCGCCGACTACAAGCCAGGTGCCGCGGCCGCGGGGGCCGCGACGACCCCGAAGCCGGCCGAGAAGCCCGCGGCCCCGGCCGCACCCGCAGCACAGGCCCCCGCCGCGCCCGCGAAGCCCGCAGCCGCAGCTCCCGCACAGGCTGCCGCCGCACCCGCGCCCGCGAAGCCCGCCGCTCCGGCTGACCCCACCGCGCCGAAGCCGGCCGCTGCGGCCACCCCTGTACCGAAGAAGGCTGAAGAAGTGACGACCGAGGCCCCTGCCGGCCCCGAGCTCGTGACGCTGCGCGGCCCCGCCGCCGCCGTCGCGAAGAACATGAACAAGTCCATCGAGGTCCCCACGGCGACGTCCGTGCGCGCGGTCCCGGTGAAGCTGCTGTTCGACAACCGCATCGTCATCAACAACCACCTCAAGCGGGCCCGCGGCGGGAAGATCTCCTTCACGCACCTCATCGGGTACGCCATGGTGCAGGCCATCAAGGCCATGCCGTCGATGAACTACTCCTTCGCGGAGAAGGACGGCAAGCCGACGCTGGTCAAGCCGGAGCACATCAACTTCGGCCTCGCCATCGACCTGGTGAAGCCCAACGGCGACCGCCAGCTGGTCGTCGCGGGCATCAAGAAGGCCGAGACCCTGAACTTCTTCGAGTTCTGGCAGGCCTACGAGGACATCGTCCGGCGCGCCCGTGACGGCAAGCTCGGCATGGACGACTTCACCGGCGTCACGGTCTCCCTGACCAACCCCGGCGGCCTCGGCACCGTCCACTCGGTCCCGCGCCTGATGCCCGGACAGTCGGTCATCATGGGCGTCGGCTCGATGGACTACCCCGCGGAGTTCCAGGGCACGTCCCAGGACACCCTGAACAAGCTCGGCATCTCGAAGGTCATGACGCTCACGTCGACCTACGACCACCGGGTCATCCAGGGCGCCGCCTCCGGCGAGTTCCTGCGTATCGTCGCGAACCTGCTCCTCGGCGAGTCCGAGTTCTACGACGAGATCTTCAAGGCCCTGCGGATCCCCTACGAGCCGGTCCGCTGGCTCAAGGACATCGACGCCTCGCACGACGACGACGTCACCAAGGCCGCCCGCGTCTTCGAGCTGATCCACTCCTACCGGGTCCGCGGCCACGTCATGGCCGACACCGACCCGCTGGAGTACCAGCAGCGCAAGCACCCCGACCTGGACATCACCGAGCACGGCCTGACGCTCTGGGACCTGGAGCGCGAGTTCGCCGTCGGCGGCTTCGCGGGCAAGTCGATGATGAAGCTGCGCGACGTCCTCGGCGTGCTGCGCGACTCGTACTGCCGCACCACCGGCGTCGAGTTCATGCACATCCAGGACCCGAAGCAGCGCCGCTGGCTGCAGGACCGCATCGAGCGGCCGCACGCCAAGCCGGAGCGCGAGGAGCAGCTGCGCATCCTGCGCCGGCTGAACTCGGCGGAGGCCTTCGAGACCTTCCTTCAGACCAAGTACGTCGGTCAGAAGCGGTTCTCCCTGGAGGGCGGCGAGTCCGTCATCCCGCTGCTCGACGCGGTCATCGACTCCGCCGCCGAGAACCGGCTCGACGAGGTCGTCATCGGCATGGCCCACCGCGGCCGGCTGAACGTCCTGGCGAACATCGTCGGCAAGTCGTACGCGCAGATCTTCCGGGAGTTCGAGGGCAACCTCGACCCGAAGTCGATGCACGGCTCCGGCGACGTGAAGTACCACCTGGGCGCCCAGGGCACCTTCACCGGCCTGGACGGCGAGCAGATCAACGTCTCGCTGGCCGCCAACCCGTCCCACCTGGAGACGGTCGACCCGGTCATCGAGGGCATCGTCCGCGCCAAGCAGGACATCATCAACAAGGGCGGCACGGACTTCACGGTCCTGCCCGTCGCCCTGCACGGTGACGCGGCCTTCGCGGGCCAGGGTGTGGTCGCCGAGACGCTCAACATGTCGCAGCTGCGCGGCTACCGCACGGGCGGCACGGTCCACATCGTCATCAACAACCAGGTCGGCTTCACGGCGGCTCCCGAGTCGTCGCGCTCCTCCATGTACGCCACGGACGTGGCCCGCATGATCGAGGCGCCGATCTTCCACGTGAACGGCGACGACCCCGAGGCCGTCGTCCGCGTTGCCCGTCTGGCCTTCGAGTTCCGCCAGGCGTTCAACAAGGACGTCGTCATCGACCTCATCTGCTACCGCCGCCGCGGTCACAACGAGTCGGACAACCCGGCGTTCACGCAGCCGCTGATGTACGACCTGATCGACAAGAAGCGCTCGGTGCGCAAGCTCTACACCGAGTCCCTCATCGGTCGCGGCGACATCACCCTCGAAGAGGCCGAGCAGGCGCTGCAGGACTTCCAGGGTCAGCTGGAGAAGGTCTTCACGGAGGTCCGCGAGGCCGTCTCGCACCCGGCCGCCGCCGAGGTCCCCGACCCGCAGGCCGAGTTCCCCGTGGCCGTGCAGACGGCGATCTCCCAGGAGGTCGTCAAGCGCATCGCCGAGTCCCAGGTCAACATCCCGGACCACGTCACGGTGCACCCGCGGCTGCTGCCGCAGCTCCAGCGCCGCGCCGCGATGATCGAGGACGGGACGATCGACTGGGGCATGGGCGAGACCCTCGCCCTCGGCTCGCTGCTCCTGGAGGGCACGCCGGTCCGTCTCTCCGGCCAGGACTCGCGCCGCGGCACCTTCGGTCAGCGCCACGCGGTCCTCATCGACAACAAGACGGGCGAGGACTTCACCCCGCTCCTCTACCTGTCGCCCGACCAGGCCCGCTACAACGTCTACGACTCGCTGCTCTCCGAGTACGCGGTCATGGGCTTCGAGTACGGCTACTCGCTGGCGCGTCCCGAGTCTCTGGTGCTGTGGGAGGCGCAGTTCGGTGACTTCGTCAACGGTGCGCAGACCATCGTCGACGAGTACATCTCGGCCGCCGAGCAGAAGTGGGGCCAGACCTCCGGCGTCACGCTGCTGCTGCCGCACGGCTACGAGGGCCAGGGCCCGGACCACTCCTCGGCCCGCGTCGAGCGCTTCCTCCAGCTGTGCGCGCAGAACAACATGACGGTCGCCATGCCGACGCTGCCGTCGAACTACTTCCACCTCCTGCGGTGGCAGGTGCACAACCCGCACCACAAGCCGCTGGTGGTCTTCACGCCGAAGTCGATGCTGCGCCTCAAGGCCGCCGCGTCGAAGGTGGACGAGTTCACGGTGGGCGGCTTCCGCCCGGTCATCGGCGACACCGAGGTCGACTCGGGTGCGACGGACCCGAAGGCGATCAAGAAGGTCGTCTTCGTGGCGGGCAAGCTGTACTACGACCTCGAGGCCGAGCGGAAGAAGAGCGGCGTCACCGACACCGCGATCATCCGCGTCGAGCGTCTGTTCCCGCTGCCGGGTGCCGAGCTCCAGGCCGAGATCGCCAAGTTCCCGAACGCCGAGAAGTACCTCTGGGCGCAGGAGGAGCCGGCGAACCAGGGTGCCTGGCCGTTCATCGCGCTCAACCTGATCGACCACCTGGACCTGGCCGTCGGCGCCGATGTGCCGCACGGCGAGCGCCTGCGCCGCATCTCGCGGCCGCACGGCTCGTCCCCGGCGGTCGGCTCGGCCAAGCGTCACCAGGCCGAGCAGGAGCAGCTGGTGCGTGAGGTCTTCGAGGCGTAGGCCCCGAACCTCGGCGAGCAAGGCCGAAGGCCCGGTCCCCTTTCGAGGGGGCCGGGCCTTCGGCCTTTACCGCAGGTGCGCTCACGTCACCTGCGGTTCGAAGTCCCAGTACGGCCGGTTGCGGGCCCGCGCCGACAGGGTGTGGACGTGCTGCTTGCCCAGAGTCGCGGTCAGATCGGACAGCGCCTCCTGCTCGGTCTTCTCCGCCTCCTGCCGGTTGCCCAGGCCCCGCAGGTCGGCCGCGTGCGCGACGCGCGCCGTGAGGGTGAGCGGGTGCGTACGTCCGAGGCTCTCCGCCGCGCGCGCGGCCGCCGACCTGCTGAGGGCGGCCGCGGACTCGGTGTCGCCGACGAGGTTGCGCAGCGCCGACGCGTTGACGGCGCAGCCCACGGTCCACGGGTGGTTCTCGCCGACCGCCGCGGCCATGTCGGTCATCGCCTGCTCGATCAGCGCGTGGGCCAGATCGCGCTCGCCCACGCTGCGCAGGATCAACGCGTGGTTGGCGCGGCCCCCGGCGATGAACGGGTGCCCTTCGGCGAGCTTCTGCTCGTAGCGCGCGAGGGTGTACTCGCTGGTCTCCCGCGCCTGGTCGATGTCCCCGTGCTCGCGGATGAAGCAGCTGTGGCTGACGGCGGCGGCCAGCGTCTGCGGGTCGTTGTCCCCGAGCTGCCGTTCGTAGCGCTCCCGTACGCGGGTGAACAGCGGGCCCGCCCTGCCGTGGTCGCCGAGCCGGTACAGGCACTGCGCGAGATTGTGCTCGGCGAGCAGCGTCTGCGGGTTGTCGCCGCCCATGACGAGGCGGTACTCCCGCACGTTCTTCGCCTGCATGGACTCGGCCTCGGTGTAGCGGCCGAGCAGCCGCAGGTTCGTCGCGTAGTGGATCTCGGAGAACAGTGCCCAGGGGTGGCGGCTCTTGAGGAGCAGCTTGCGCGCCTCAAGGGTGCGCCGGTCGATGTCGAGGCTCTCCTTGTAGCGGCCGAGCAGACGCAGCGCGAAGCCCAGGTTGTTCAGGGCGTTGAGGGTCCGGGAGTCCTGTTCGCCGAGCAGCTCGCGGTAGGCCGGGTACAGCCAGTCGTACAGCTCGCGCGCCTCCTCGTAACGGCCGAGGCCCCACAGGTCGGCGCCGCGGCCCATGTTGGCGCGCAGATAGTCCAGGTCCTGCCCGCCGCGCTCGGCGAGCAGGTGGTCGACGGCGATCCGCCCGATCTCCTCGGCGCGCTCGTACTCACCGGCCGCGCGCAGCAGGTTCGACAGGTGGTAGGAGAGGTCCCAGATCCGCTGGTGGGTGTCGCCGAGCCGGCGCCGCCACGTGGCGAGGGCGCGCTCGCCGAGCTTGATGCCGGAGACGTACTCGCCCGTGAAGTACATGTAGCGCAGGCAGTTGAGGACCATGTTCTGGACCTTGCGGTCCGTGCTCTGCAGGACGTCGGCGTACTTCAGGTGCGGCACGATCGCCGCGTACTCGTCCCACAGGCGGGTGTCGGTGGCCCGGCCCGGGTCGGCGGCGGCGAGCGCCCTGCGGACGACGTCGATGAACTCGCGCCGGTCCTCGTCGGGCATGTCCTTGTGCACGATCTGGTGGACCATGCGGTGCAGGTACAGGGACTCGCCCGCGGCCGCCGACTCGTCGCCCACCGCCTCGTGCGACTCCAGGCGGACGACGGAGTACTGACGCAGCTGGTTGATCGCCTTGTTCCACAGCAGCGGGTCGTTGAGCAACCCGGCGACCTGCTCGGGCAGTTCGTCGTGCGGCATCTCCCGCAGGAGGCGTACGGGGATGAAGCCGGGCGCGAAGAACGTGCACAGGCGCAGCAGGTCGATGGATTCGGGGACGGTCTCGCGCAGCTTGTTGAGCAGGATCGACCAGGCGGTCTGGAAGGCGACCGGGAAGTCCGCGGAGACCTTGACGACGTCCTGGTCGATGCCGCCCTCCAGGAGTCCGATGTACTCCTCGACGGACATGTCCGAGTCGTTGAGCCAGCCGGCCGTCTGGTCGAGCAGCAGCGGCAGGTCCTCCAGGGCCTCGGCGAGCTGGTCGGCGTCCGGTTCGGAGAGCCGGGGCGCGCGGCGCCGGATGAAGGCGACGGACTCGCCGCGGGAGTAGACCGGCACCTCCAGGAGCTTGCTGTTGTGCTCGGTCCACTCGGGGTTCCTGGAGGTGATCAGGACGTGTCCCGGGCCCGTGGGCACCAGGTCCCAGATCTGGTCGGGTTCGTCGGCGCCGTCCAGGACGAGCAGCCAGCGCCCGTAGGGGTCACCGCGGCGCAGCGAGTCGCGCACGGCGCGCAGCCGCTCGCCGTACTCGGGCCCGGTGGGCAGGCCCAGCTTCGGGGCGAGTTCGGCCATCAGACGGCGGTACGTGACCCGGCCCTCGGCGTTGACCCACCACACGACGTCGTACTCGGAGCCGAAGCGGTAGACGTACTCGGCGGCCAGCTGCGTCTTGCCGACCCCGGACATGCCGTGCATCGTGAGCACGCCCGCGCCGGGTTCGGCGCCCTGGAGCAGGTGGTACGCGTCGTTGAGCAGCGGCTCGCGGCCCGTGAAGCGCGTGTTGCGGCGCGGTACTCCGCCCCACACCTCGGGCATGGAGGCGGGGAAGCGCGGCCCGCGCCGCTCGCCGGTGGGCAGCTCGGGCAGCGGGTCCGTCGGCAGGTCGAGCCGGTCGAGCAGGCGGCGCTCCGCCTCGTCGGCACCCATGTTGGTGAGCTGCGTCGCGGCCAGCACGGTCGTGGCGGTGGGCAGCGACGCGGTGGTCACGGAGACGGCCGCGAACCGGGCGGCTTCGGGGGCGACGACCTGGCGCAGCGCCGCGTTCCACTCCTCGTGGGTGCGCGGTCCGAGCTGGAAGTACCACTCGCTGACGATGACGAGGATGCGGCCCTCGGTGAGCATCAGGTCGCCCAGCAGGTCGGTGAGCGGGACGTCGGCACGGGAGTCCCAGCGCGCGTACACGACCCGCAGGCCGCGCCGTTCGAGGCGGTCCCCGATCCAGGCCGCCCAGGCCCGGTTGAACCCGGCGAAGCTGATGGTGACCGTGGATTTCCCGGTCCCCTTGCCGGTGGCTCCGACCGGCCTACGGATTGCGGACATGCAGCGGCCTCCCGGCACGTGAGGGTAGAACCATGCCCAGATTTTCGCCCCAACCGGACGCGAATATCACCCAGTTGACCGCATCCGGCGTGCGGCGAACAAGGTACGCGCCGCGTCCACGTAGGCACGCGCGCGTGCGGCGTGCCCGCGGGGCGGCGGGTGCTCGTCGAGCCGTTCGTACGTGGCGACCATCTGATCCACGAGGCGCCGCCCCTGCGGGGTGAGGTCCGTCGAGCCGACGACGGCCGGGAGCGCGGCTCCCACCTGCTCCTTGCAGCGTGCGTGCACGGCCCACGCGGACTCGCGCTCGGCGGTCCTGCCGACGCGGAGCGCGCGCCGCTGGAAGAAGTCGGCGAGCGCCAGATGCGAGTACGCGCCCTGGAGCAGCCCGTCGAAGGGGCGCGGGTCGGGGCGCCACGGTGCGAAGTAGCGGGCCGCGCCGCCCGCCCGGTGGAGCGGCACCAGCTGGGCGACCGTGAGGAGCTTGGTGTGCTGGAGCTCGTGGACGAGGGTCGCCGCGAACACCGGCGCCGTGGGCGGGGTGCTGCTGAGGACCGCGCCGAAGGCCTCACGCCGGGTGCCGCTGCAGGTGCCGGCCGTGGCGTCGTACGGGTCGGAGCCGGGCGGCGCGGTGAGCGGGACGAGGCAGCGCAGCAGGGCGACGGCCTCGGTGAGCCGCTGTTCGCCGCCGAGGCGCAGTTCGACGGCGGTGCCCGACCAGGCGTGCAGCCAGCGCTTGCGCTCGGCGTCGTCGAGGGTGGCGGGTCCGCCGGCGCCCCGGTAGTGCGCGCCGCCCTCCGCGCCGCGGTACGGGTCGAGGTCGTCGAGCGGGGTGGGCCCGGCGCCCCCGGTGAGGCCGGGCAGTGCGTAGGCGGGCGTCCAGGCGGGGTCGTCGGACCAGGCTCCGGTGCCGCGCTCCGGGCGGACGACGACGGGGACACAGCCGCGGTCGCGGATCTTCAACTGGCCGTATCTGTAGGTGACTTCGTACGTCGTGCCGTCCGACGCCGAGGTGTGCAGCGCGCCGAGCGAAGGCAGGCCGAGGACTCCGCCCCGGACCGACAGGCGAACACTGAAGGGGAGGCCCGCGCGGGCGGCGGACGCGGCGGCGAGCGCGCTGAAGTGGGCGAGTTCCCGGGCGAGTTGGCGGCTGCGCAGGTGCGCTCCCGGCAGGGTGGGGTCGGTGCGCAGCAGTGTCAGGCAGCGCTGGGCCCAGGGGCCCACCAGGGGGTGCAGGAGCCGTTCGCGGGCCGGTGAGCCGGCGGGCCGCCGGGCCGTGGCGTCCGCCGCCTCAAGCAGCGCCCAGTCCTCCCTGAGGCGCCTGCGGGCGGGCGGCGGGCAGACCCGTGGGTCCGCTTCCGTCGCGGCGTCCAGCACGGCGCGCAGCGTGAGCAGCCTGCGGGTGTCCTGGGCGCGGACGAGCAGCCCGAGTGCCTGCGGGCCGCCTTCGGTGCGGCCGAGTTCGGTCAGGGCGTGGTCCGGGAGTGCCGGAAGCATCACGGGTGGTCCCCTTCGGGGTGGGCGGCGGGCACCGTGTCCGCGGTGAGCACCGCCGCCACGTGACGGATGAAGCGCTGCAGGTCCGCGCAGTACACGGACGGGTTGGCGAACCCGTGTCCCGCGCGGTAGCGGTGGGCGTACTGGCCGCCGCCGCAGACGTCGAGCAGCGGGCAGGCCCGGCAGTCGGCGGCGAGCGCGGCGGCGCCCGCCTGCCGGGCCGCGACGGCGGGGTGGGCGAGCGCGGCGTCGAAGTCGTCGTGGAAGACGTCGAGTCCGGTCCAGGCGGCGCCTTCGTAGGCGGACTTGAGCGAGTCGACCTGCTCGATCGTCCCGTCGGTCTCGACGACGACGGCGTCGAACGGGGCGAGGCCGAGCGGCTCGACGGCCGAGGGCAGGCCGAGGAGCAGCGCGAGGCACTCCTCGAAGAGGCGCACCCGCGCCTCCCGGTGTCCGGCGCCCCACCAGCGGTCGAAGGCGGCGCACAGCCAGCTGCCGTACACAGTGCCGCTCGGTTCCCAACCGGGCGGCGGCGCCGACCAGTTGCCGTGCGGCAGGAGCAGGTCGAGCGTCGGCGGGCGGAGCGTGAGCAGCGACTCGTACGTCTCCACCGGGTCCTGCGCGGGGTCGATCACGGCGAGGATCCCGGCGTACGAGTCCGGGAAGCGCTCGGCGACCAGACGCGCCCCGCGGGTGGCGGCGGTCCAGGACGGGCGTCCCGCACGGTCGACGCGACGCGCGTTGTGGGCGGGCAGGCCACCGTCGAGGCTGATGCCGACGCGGACGCGGTGCCGGGCGAGGGCCGCGAGGCGCCGCTCGGTGAGGAGCGTGGCGTTGGTCTGCACGACGGCGTGCACCTCACACCCCTCGGGGGCCCGCTCGCGCACGAGGGCGGTGAAGCGGCCGAGTGTGGCGGCGCCCGCGAGCAGCGGCTCGCCGCCGTGCAGGACGAGCGAGAGGTGCGGGAGTCCGTGTACGCGCGCGTGCTCGGCGATCCGGGTCGCGGTGCGGTCGAGGACCTCGGGTGACGCGGCGGCGGGGCGGGTGCTCCAGGTGTGGTCGGGTCCTTCGTACAGGTAGCAGTAGCGGCAGGCGAGGTTGCAGCGGCCGTGCATCTTCACGACGAACTGCCGGAAGGGTGCGGGCCGTTGGTCCGGTGCCCGTGCGGCGGCGGCCCCCTCGGGGACTCCAGCGACTCCAGCCACTCCGGTACCCCCCATGCCGAGCGCCCGCAGGGCGGGCTCGCGCGTACGGGGCGCCTTCCCGGTGGGGCGCGCGGCACAAACGTGGTCGGTCCAACGTTGTCCGGTTCGCCCGCGCGGGGCGGCCGAAACCAGCTCCGCGCGAGACCGTGTCGCGTCAGAGCGCGCTGTTGAACCCCCAGAGCATCTCGCCCGGCCGCTCCTCGCGCTCCCGCAGGTCCGCCAACACCGCGTCCAGGACCGGGTGTTGTGCCTCACGTAGTTCGGCGAGGCTCAGGTCGGTGAGGTCGGGGCACGGTTCGGCCGGCTCCTGGCGTGGCTCCTGTACGTCCATGACGTTCCCCTCTCCCCGGCCGACGGCCCGGTGTCAGTCCAGCTCGGCGAGGCGCTCCGCTGTCTGCCGCGCCGTCGGTCCGCTCCTCGTCACGTTGCCGTCGGGCAGCCTCGACCACTCGCGGCGTGCCGCCCGATAGGCCTCGCGGGCGGCACGCGGGCGCGCCGCCGCTTCGTAGGTCATACCCCGCAAGTGGTGTGCCTGCGCGCCGAGAAGGACGGCTTCCTGGCGGGACCGCTCCGTATCGGCCTCCCGCTCGGCGCCGCGGGCCGACTCGGCGGCGTACCGGAACGCGTCCACCGCCTCGTCGAGTCGGGCCGGGCGGCCGAGGCTGCGGAACACCTCGAACTGCACCTGGCCGAGCTCCAGCCAGCTGCGCGCGGCCGGCAGGAAGTCGTCCGCCTCCGCGGCGGCGAGGCCCAGGAGGTACTCGGCCTCGCGCAGGTCGACGCGGTCCCCGCGCGCGCGGTAGCGCAGCATCAGGGCACGGCCGAGCAGCAGCAGCCGGTGGGCGAGCCGGGCGCTGCCCGCCGGGGTCTGGGAGCGGCAGTCCCGCAGCACCCGGATCGCCCGCGACAGCGCGTCCTGTTCGGCGGGTGCGGCCGGTTCGGCGCCCGCCCTGCTCAGCAGTACCTCACCCCACTCCGCGAGCGCGTCGGCGTGGGCCGCGGAGTCCCTCGGCATCCAGTGCGCCGCCTGCTCGAAGTGGCGTGCCGCTTCCTGGAGTTCGCGCGGGTCGCCGGACTCCGTGTGCCGGGCGCGGGCGACGCGTCCGGCACGCAGCAGGACCGCGGCGCGCAGCCGCTGGTCGCGCGCCTCCGCGAGGGCCTCGTCGACCCGCGCCGCCGCCTCGTCGAGGGCGTCACCGGAGCCGAGCAGGGCGTCCACCAGGTCGAGCAGCACCCGCACCCGCGGTACGCCGCCCGGGTCCTGCGCCTCGCTGTTCAGGGCGGTGCGCAGCGAGCCCGCGGCCTGCTCCGCATACCTGACGGCCTGCTCGCCGTCGGCCGCGGCGCCGGACAGCCGGAGCAGGATCCGGCCGTGGGCGAGCGGGAGTTCCGGCGGGTGGCGGCGGTCGGGCCAGGTGTCGACGAACGCCTCCAGCATGCCGACCGCGCCCTGGAGCAGCGCACTGTCGCCGCCGAGCCGCCACTGCGCCTCCAGGGCGCCGACGCGCTCCAGGGTGAGCCGCAGCGCCTCCTGCTCCGCCAGGTCGGGCGCCGAGCAGGCCACCGCGTACTCCCGGTCGGCCCTGCGCAGCAGTTCGAGCGCGCCGTTCCGGTCGCCGCGGCGCCTGCGGTCGGTGGCTGCGGTGGAGAGCACGCGCGCGAGGACGGCACGTTCGCGCAGCGCGTGCGGGTGGGCCGCGGCGCGCTCGGCGGCCTGCTCGGCCTCGCGCAGGAGCTCCGCTCCGCCCTGGACCTCCCACAGGAGCAGCACGCAGTGGGCGTACTCGGCCCACAGCTCGAAGTCCCGCTCCGTGAGCGACTCGTGCTCGGTGGCGCCGCGCAGCAGCTGCACCGCGTCGATGAGGTCCTGCACCATGCGCTCGCCGTCGAAGCGCGCGGCCAGCGCGCGGGCGCGGGTGACGGCGGGGTGGGTGGGCGGCGCTTCCTGTGGCCCTTCCTGTCCCGGGCGCCCGTACAGCGCGAACTGTTCGGGCAGCGGCATGAAGCGCTCCAGGACCCGCGCGGCGACCTCGGCGAAGGGTTGCGGGACCAGGTCGGCGCCGCCCGCCCCGGCGTCCCCGTTGTCGCCGCCCACGGTGTGCGGGGGCCGGTATCCGGTGCCGGTGCCGGTGCCGGTGGTGCGGTCGGTGCCCGCGTCCCCGCCGCCGTCGCCCAGCTGTGCCAGCGCGAGGGCCGGGAAGTTGGGGCCGCCCTTGTCGAAGCGGGCCTCGATGTACTCCGAGCAGTGCTTGAGGACCAGCACGGCCTCGTCCCTGCCGAGCGGCCCGAGCAGCGCCTCCTGCACGCCCGGCGCGAACTCGTACCACTGGACGCCATCGCCCTCGTGCTCCTCCTTGGCGCGCGTGAGCAGCCCGCTGAGCAGCACCTCGGCCAGTTCGGACGGCCCCGAGCCGGGCAGCATGGTGCGCTGCACCAGTTGCATCACCGGCAGGCAGAGCGGGGCCGCCGCCAGGAATCCGGCGAGCCGGCTCGCGTCCGGTGAGGCGGTGGAGCGGAACCGGGAGACCAGTTCGAGCACCGAGGGCCGCTGCGCCTGCCGGCCCGCCGAAACCCGCCGCTGGTCCGCCCTGACCCAGCCGACGGCCCCCGCGACAGGCCCCGCCCCGGCCCCCGAAAGGAGCCGCGCCCAGGCGCCGAGCGCCACCGGCTCCGGCGGCAGCACGGGCACCGGCAGCGCACCCGCGCGGGCCTGCACCGAGGGCCCCGCCGCCGTCCGCACGCGCAGCGCGGCGGCGCCGCCCAGCGCCTCGCCGCGGCTCAACTCCCCGTACGAGACCGGGAGCCGGGTCCGGTTCCACATGCGCTGCGGCAGGGGCTGGAGCACGGCGGCGGGGGCCTGCCGCGCCAGCTGGTGCAGGAGACGGTGGGCCCGGCCGCTGCGCCACAGCGGACCCGCGCAGTCGCTGATGAGGAGGGTGACCTGGCGGCCCGACGGATCGCTGAGCCGGTCGGTGGAGTGCAGCGGCGCCCCGTGCAACTCGGGGCTGCGGCTGACGGCGGCCTGCGCGTCCGGGCCCTCGTGCAGATAGCTGACCTGGATGTCCCAGAAGGCTCCCAACTGGCCGAACACCTGCTCAAGTTCGGTGAACATCCGGTCCCACACGCGCATCGAGGAGGAGGCGTCCATCACGAGGCTCAGCCGCGCGTCCGCGCGGGTCACCGCGCGGAACACGGGCAGGACGAGGCCGCCCGCGCGCGCGGTGCGCTCCGCCGTCGCCGTCTCGTCGAGCACCGAGCGCAGTGGCGGGGCGGCGCTGCGATAGCCCTGCAATGGCCGCAGGGCGCGCTGGAGTTCGAGCGGGGCGGGGAACGCGGGCGCCGCCGGGACGCCGACCGGGAGCGGGGAGCTGCGACCGGTCCGGCGCGCGCGGCCGTTGCCGGGGCGCGGGACGGGGTACAGGGCGACGCGCCGGTCGCCGGCCTCGTCGTACACGTGGGGAGCCGGCCCCTCCGGCTCCCGCTCCGCAGGCGTGGGATCCGGGACGGTCGGTATCTGTGTCGGCCGCGGCCCTTCGTAGGTGGGTCGCTCGCCGGGGACGGGCTCCTGCTGATCCGCGGTCTGCGCGGGACGCGCGTACCGGGCCAGCCACAGCGCGTCGCACAGCCCCTCGGCATCGGGGTCGAGCCCGATCTGCCGCAGCCTGGCGATGAGTTCGGCGACGGGGTCGCCGCCCTGGCGTCCGGGCTCCGAGGGCGAACCGGGCCCCTGACGCGCCGTCGCGTCGGGAGTCACCGCTTCACCTCGGGCGGTCGAGTCGCTGGATCAGGAGGTCGGCGAAGGATTCACGGCTGGTGGGAGCGGCCGCGTCGGTCAGATAGATCGCGTTCAACAACTGGTCAGTAGCGAGAAGTTCACTACGCGACCGCTCCAGGAACCGATTGATCAGATCGTCACCCGCGCGTGCCGCCTCGTCGCCGAGATGGGCGCGTACGAAGGTGGCGAGCCGGTTGTGGTCGGGCCTGCCGAGTTCGAGGTGGATGCAGCGGCGCATCAGCGGTGCGGGGAAGTCGCGCTCCCCGTTGCTGGTGAGCACCACGAACGGGAAGGCGTTGCAGCGCACCCGGCCGTCGCGGACGCGGACCTTGACGCCGTCGGCGGTGAGCACCTCCGCCTCGCCGTCCGGTAACCGGTCGGCGACCCGCTCCAGTTCGGGTATCGCGAACTCGCCCTCCTCCAGCACGTTCAGGAGGTCGTTGGGCAGGTCGATGTCGCTCTTGTCGAGCTCGTCGATGAGCAGCACGCGCGGCGTCGGCGACGGCAGCAGCGCGGTGCCCAGCGGACCGAGCCGGACATAGCTGCCGATCCCCTCGACGGCCCCCGGCGAGCCGGCCGCCGAGCCGAACCCGCCCTGCGCCGCGATCTGCACGTCCTGGAGGCGGGCGATCGCGTCGTAGTGGTAGAGCCCGTCCTGGAGCGTGGACCGGCTGACGATGGACCAGCGCAGTACGTTGCCCAGGCCCAGCTCGTACGCCACCGAGTGCGCGAGCGTGCTCTTGCCCGCGCCGGGGCTGCCCGTCACGAGCAGGGGGCGGCGCAGATACAGCGCCGCGTTGATCATTTCGAGCTCTTCGGCGCCAGGCCTGTGCAGCTCCGCCAGGTGCCGGTGCGCGCCGAGCCTGCGGTCCTCGGAACGGTCGCCCGCGCCCGATTCCTCGGTGGACCGCCCCGAGAAGTCGCGCCAGGGCGGCGGCGGAGGCAGGCGGTCGAGGCCCTCGTGGGGTTCGCCGGCGCCACGGTAGATGAGCCACTCACTGGATTCGGTCATGGTCCGGTCCTCGTCGTCACTCGTCCAGCAGGGCAGCCGAAGGGACGTGCCTCACGGTATCGATGGTTCGTGGCGCTGGTAAGGGTTCCGTGGGGAGCTGGCCTGAAGGGCTCGGCGGCGCCCCGGCGCGAAATCCGCGCGGCAGCACGGAAGTTGGGGCGTGCGATGGCCCGGCGCACGACGGCATCACGGGGCCTCCAGGAGTTCCCCGGAGCCCGGCAGCGGCTGGTTCGGATCGTCGTAGAACAGGGCGATGCCGTCGGCCCAGTACGCCTCCGTATGGCTCGCCAGGAGCTTTCTGCGCAACTCGTGGACGCGCTCCGGGAGATGCCGCGCCCCGCGCGCGTCGGCGACCGTGACGGCGGCGCCACGGTGGAACTCTCCGCACACCGCCGCCGAACGGGCCGGGCCGCGGCGCCACAGGGCGACACCGAAGCCGCCCAGCAGTATCCGGGCCAGCGCCTCGGTGTCGTCCTCGTATCGATGCTCTCCATAGCGACACATCACCGGTACGGATCCGGGCGACAGATTGCGCAACTCGAAGCTCTCCGGAACCGGCCTGGGCACCCCGTCGTCGCAGTCGAGGATCTCGGCCCGGGCGCCGTGCGCGTGCAGCCAGCGCCAGCGGTCCGCGCGGTCCGCGTCCGACTCCGGCGGGGCCGGGGCGCCGTACTCGAATCCCGGCTCGCCCGGCAGCCGGTCCCGGTCGCCGCAGCGCAGCACGACGGGGCCGCGCACGCCGAGCGGCGGTTCGTCGGGCCGCAGCCGCCAGCCGTCCACCGGCAGGTCGAGGCGGGTGTGCGGGAGCACCACCTGGAGGATCGCGGGCCACCCCGGCTCGTCGCACTGCCGGAAGGCCTCCGCGAGGGGTGCGGCGAGCCGCTCCGGGAGGGCGTCGGTCGGGGTGCGCTCGTCCTGGCGCACGCAGTCGCGCGCGCCGCCCGGCCGGGTCACGTACACCTGCCAGTCCCAGTGATCCCGCTCCCAGCCACGCTCGACGAGTTCGAGCAGCGCGGCGGGCCGGGCCGCCCGGTCCGGGGCCGGCTCGGGCGCCGCGCCGGGTGGTCTGCGCTGCCTCAGGCGCTCGACGCGCTGCTTCTCGATGCGCCGTCTGCGCGCACCGTCGAGCCGCCCCTCTCCGGCCTGCCGCACCCACTCCCACAGCGCCTCCTCCGCGCCCGCCGTGCCCGGCGTGACGAAGGGGCGCTCGGCCGAAAGGACCCGCATCGCGTAGTCGAGCACGAGCCCGCGCACGCCCTCGTCGTGCGCGCCCTCGTACAGGGCCCCGAGCCCGTCCCGCCAGCCGCGCGGCGAAGGCAGCGGGGCGCTCCCCTCGAACTCCGGGAGCGACTCCATGATGTCGAGCAGACCGCGGGTGCTGACCGGGGGCGGCAGGTCGGCGAGCCGGCCGAGCAACTGGACGCGCTCGCCCGCGGTGAGCGTCCGCCCCGGCCGCGCGCCGAGCCGGCTCTGCACATCGGCCCAGGTGTTCCGGGCGGGCTGCGACTGCCGCTGACGGTCCCGGTGGTAGCGGTCGTGGGCGTGGCAGACCGCCTGGTAGAGGTCGTCGTGCTCGGCCCGCACCGCCTGCCCCGGCACCGGCGCGGGCAGCGTGCGCAGCTGCTCGATCCCGATGGACGTGCCGCCCCGCCCGTGGTCCGCCCGCGACTTCAGTACGCCGATGACCTCGCCGCGCACCGGGTCGACGACGGGGCCGCCCGAGATCCCGTACGGCAGGTCGTTCTCCCCGAGGCGCAGCTGCACGCCGGACGACCAGTCGCCGATGGTGCCCTTGACCGCGATCGGCCCGTCGAGGCGGCACACCTGTCCGTCCACCACGGTCCAGCCCGCGTAGAAGACCTCCCCCTCGCTGTAGTACGCGGCAGGCCGCTCGGCTACGTAGACGCACTCGTGGTCGACGGGTTCGCGCAGCCGCACGAGGGCGAGGTCGGGGGCGGGCCACTTGCCGGGCACCGCCTGACCGACGCCCTCGGGGAGCGTGGCGACGACCTCCGCCGGTACGTGGGACGTGCCGCGGCCAGGGCCGCTCTCGAAGGCGACCGCCAGCTCGCCCCCTTCCCCGCCGCGCGCCACATGTGCGCAGGTCAACACCCAGTTCGGGGCGATGAAGAAGCCGCTCCCCTCGAAGCTTCCGGGTTCGTCGGCCGCACACCCGGCCCCCGTGCGATGAATGCGCACGGTGGCCGCCATGACGAGTTCACGCAGTGCAAGGAGGGCGGCATCCCGCTTGCCCGGTGCGCCCCCGTCGTGCCCTGGAGTCATGCCCCGGCCCCGGCGACGGTCGGGTCCGCTCCTCCGTGCGCCGGGGCGCCGGGCCCCTGCGGGTTCTCCAGGTCGGGCGGTCCTTCGTTCCAGGTCAGCGTGACCTTGATGCCCGCCTTCGCCTCACCGTCCGCGAGCAGCCCGACGACCTTGCCCGCCTTCGCCGTCAGCTCGACGCCGAACTCGACGCTCACCTCGTCGGGCCGCACGGCGCGCAGCGGCCGCGCGAGGGATCGCGCGACCCCCGTCACGAGCCCGTGCAGACTCTCGACACTCGCCTCGACGCGGTCCGTGAATCCGGTGTCGGAGTACGACAACTCCCCTTCGCTAACGCCAAGTTCATCGGCCGTACCGGATATCCGGGCCCACACCGGGGTCCCGTCCGGCAGCGCGATCCGCGCGACCCTTGTCTCTTCCTGCCCCATACCGCTCCCCCGTTTCCCGTTCCCCCGCGACCCCCTTGCGGGACAAGGGTCATTCCCAGGATGAGCAGCAGCTACCCCTCGGGCGGGCCTCATGGTCGCCGGTCCCCATAGGCTTGGAGGCCAGTCACACCACGTCCGCGCGTCCGCGCGGGCCCCGCACGCAGGAGAAACAGCCCCATGTACTTCACGGACCGCGGCATCGAAGAGCTGGAGAAGCGGCGAGGCGAGGAGGAGGTCACCTTCGAGTGGCTCGCCGAGCAGCTGCGGACGTTCGTCGACCTCAACCCGGACTTCGAGGTCCCGGTGGAGCGGCTCGCCACGTGGCTGGCGCGGCTCGACGACGAGGACGAGGACGAGGAGTAGGTCCTCAGGCCGCCTTCCGCGCCGCGCGCACCTTGTCGTACGCGAACCCGAGCGCCCCGTGCAGCAGGAGCAGCGCCCCTGCGGCGGTCCAGCCGCCGCTGCGCCGCCGCAGGCCGTGCACGGTGAGCGGCAGCCCGGCGGCGAGCTGGGCGGCGGCGATCAGCCGCGCTCTGGGGCCGCGCAGCCAGGGGCCGGCGCTCGTGGCCTCCACGACATCGAGCTCGGCGTGCACGGCGTCACGCCAGCCGGACCAGCTGACCTGCTGCGCGTCCGGCTGGACCCGCGCGACCTCGCGCAGCCGGTCGGCGGGTTCGCCGGGGGTCAGCCCGGCGGGGAGGGTGAGTCCGGTGCGGGTGAGCACCGCGAGCAGGCCCAGCATGCGGGCGCGGGCATCGGCCGCGCTGTCTCCGGTCTCAGCGGGGTCGGGTTTCGCGAGGGCTTCGAGGGCCTGGAGGTCGAGTACGGGGTCCAGGCCCAGGCGCGCCGCGAAGGTGCGCAGCGCCTCGGCCTCGCCGACCGGAGTGCCGTTCGCGAGCCATTCGTAGCCGACCGGGCGGCGGAACCCGGAGGCCAGCGTGAATCCGCTGCGGTCGGCGTCCCACCACAGAGCGAGCACCGGCCAGGTCGCGCCGACGGCGAGCGCGCCCGCCCAGCCACCGAGCACCCGGTCGACGGGTTCGCCGCCGCCGTCCTCCATGGACAGCCACGGCTTCGCCTCGGGCACGAGGACGCTCCACTCACGTCCGGCGCGGGTGAGCAGCATCCGCTCGCGCAGCAGCTGGGCGGCGGGCCCGACGACGGACGGTTCGGCGCGGCAGAGCAGCAGCGCACCGGCGGGTTCGAGGGACGACATGGCCCCACGCTAGGGCAAGTCGGTGCATTTCCGCAGCAATTGGACGGCCCATCGGGCGTCGGGGCACGGACTTCCGCGACAGTCTTGACTTTCCCCATCCGCGATATATCGTGTTTGACAGAGGACGCGATATGGCGCGTTCACTCCCGCCGCCGAGGAGGTCGCACCATGCCCGAGTGGTCCGTCACGGAGCCGCAGAAGCTCGTCTTCGACGAGCCGGTGTCGGCCCTGCACGTCCGCATCGTGAGCGGTGCGGTGAATGTGGTGGGGACGGCCGAGGGCCCGGCCCGCCTGGAGGTCTCGGAGATCGAGGGACCACCCCTGCGCGTGACGCAGTCGGACGGCACCCTCACCGTCGCGTACGACGACCTGCCCTGGAAGGGCTTCCTCAAGTGGCTCGACCGCAAGGGCTGGCACCGCAGCGCGGTCGTCTCGCTCGCGGTGCCGGCGGACACCCGGGTCGAGGTCGGCGTCGTCGGCGCCGGCGCCGTGGTCTCGGGCACGGAGGGGCACACAGAGGTGAAGGGCGTCACCGGCGACACGACACTCGTCGGTGTCACGGGCCCGGTGCGCACCAGCACGGTGTCCGGTGGCGTCGAGGCGCAGGCGGTCACCGGCGACCTCCGGTTCAATTCGGTCTCCGGGGACCTGACCGTCGTCGACGGCTCGGGCTCCTTCGTGAAGGCGGACACGGTGAGCGGGTCGATGATCGTGGACCTGGACCCCGCGGGGCCCACGGACGTGAGCCTGACGAGCGTCTCCGGCGAGATCGCCATCCGCATCCCGCACCCGGCGGACACGGAGGTCGAGGCGAACACGGCGAGCGGAGCGGTGTCGAACGCCTTCGAGGACCTGCGGGTGGCGGGCGCCTGGGGCGCGCACAAGATCACCGGCCGCCTGGGCGCGGGCTCCGGCAAGCTGAAGGCGACGACGGTCTCCGGATCGATCGCCCTACTGCGCAGGCCCCCCTCGGAGGAGTCCCCGCACCCTCCGGAGCCCTCGGACACCCCCGAGCCGCAGGACGCCGACCCCGCCGACAAGAAGGTGCTCTGACATGCCCCCCGTCTTCGCCCACGGCCGCCTGCGCCTCTACCTGCTGAAGCTGCTCGACGAGGCGCCGCGCCACGGGTACGAGGTGATCCGCCTCCTTGAGGAGCGCTTCCAGGGCCTGTACGCGCCCTCGGCCGGCACGGTCTACCCGCGCCTCTCCAAGCTGGAGTCCGAGGGCCTGGTCACGCACACCACGGAGGGCGGCCGGAAGGTCTACGCGATCACCGAAGCGGGCCGGGCCGAGCTGGCCGACCGCAGCGGCGAGCTGGCCGACCTCGAGCTGGAGATCCGCGAGTCCGTGGCCGAGCTGGCGGCGGAGATCAGGGACGACGTGCGGGGAGCGGCGGGCGATCTGCGCCGCGAGGTGCGTGCGGCCGCGTCCCAGACGCGCACGGCACCGGGCGACTTCACCGACACCGAGGCCTGGCGCGCCACCAAGGAAGAGGTGCGGCGCGCCAAGCACGAGTGGAAGGAGCAGGCGCGGCGCGCGAAGGACGAGAGCCGCCGGGCCCGCGAGGAGGCCCAGCGGGCGCGCCGCCAGGCCAAGGAGTCGCAGGAGCAGGTGCGGGCACAGGCGGCGGAGGACTTCCAGCGCATGGCCAAGCGCGTCCAGGAGCAGGTGCAGGACCACTTCACGCGCGGCGACTGGCCGACGGGGGTGCGCGAGGGTCTGACCGAACTGGCCAAGGAGTTCGGCGAGTTCGGCAAGTCCTGGAGCAAGGACGCCGGGCACACCGCCCCGGCTGGCCCCCCGGACGACTCCCCCGCCGCCCCCCAGTACCGCCCCCCGAGTGACGAGGTCCCCGCCGAGTACGTCCCGTCGTGGGCCTCGGAGGACTCCAGCGGCGACCCGGCCCGCGACCTGGACCGCCTCCTGGACCGCTTCCGCGACGACATCCGCGACGCGGCCCGCGACCACGGCGTCACGGAGTCCCAACTCCGGGACACCCGCCGCCACTTGTCCCAGGCGGCGGCCCACATCGGGGCGACGCTGCGGACACCGAAGGCGTAAGCCCCCGCGACCGCCACCGCCCGGGGCCGCGCACCCATCACCACGGGCGCCGACCCCGGCACGGCTCAGCCCGCCGCCGCCTCCCCGCCTCCGTACAGCACCCGCTCCACGCCGGTCGCGGTCACCCCGTGGTCCGCCAGGACCTCGGAGGCGATGCCCGGGCGGGAGGTGAGGGCGAGGAGGAGGTGCTCGTCGCCGATCGCCCGATCGTGGTGGGCGAGGGCGATGCGCAGGGAGGATTCGAGCACCCCCTTGGCCTCACGGGCGAACGGCCGGCGCCCGCCGACCTTGCGCCCACCGGTCAACACCCCCTCGCCATGGGCCTGTTCGACCCGCGCGACGACCTCTTCCACGTCGATCCCGATGCCCGCGAGCGCCTCGCTATCGGCCCGCGAGAGCCCCGCCCTGCGCCGCGCGCCCGCAAGCGCACTCCCGATGGACGTACGCCGCTCCTCCGTGTCCGCACCGAGCGCGCCGAGCACGAACGCGCCGCGCGTTCCGCTGCCGTCGAGGAGTGCGAGCACCATGTGCCCCTCGTCGACGCGCTCCGCGCGCTCCCGCTCGGCCTGGGCGACGGCCCCCTTCACCACATCCCGGGCGCCCTGGGTGAACCTCTCGAACATCGTTCATCGCCTCCCGTACTTCTTGTGCACGGCCTGCCGGCTGACCCCGAGTTCGGCCGCGATCTCCTGCCACGACCAGCCCTGATTGCGCGCACTGCGCACCTGTACCGCTTCCAGCTGCTCAAGGAGCCGCCGCAACGCGGCGACCGCCCGCAGCCCGACCCGCGGATCGCGGGCCCCCGCCTGCTCGGCGAGATCCGTCGCATCAGTCATGATGTCAATGTAGGTTGACACGCGGTCGACGTCAACCATAGTTGACAACGTGGGCACGAAAAAGGGGCGCCCGGCAGGTCACCGGCACGCCCCTCCCCGCGCCTCGTCAGCGCGTCGTCAGACGCTCAGTACGACCTTCCCGAACAGCTCGCCACCCGCCATCTTCTGGAAGCCCTCGCGGGCCCGGTCCAGCGGCAGCACCTCGTCGATCACCGGCCGGACACCCGTGGCGGCACAGAAGGACAGCAGATCCTCCAGCTCGTCCTTGGCCCCCATCGTGGAGCCGACGACCTTGAGTTCAAGGAAGAAGATCCGGTTCAGCTCCGCGGCCGGCGGGTTCGGCCCGCTCGTCGCGCCCGAGATGACCAGGGTCCCGCCCGGCTTCAGGGACTTGACGGAGTGCGACCACGTGGCGGCGCCCACCGTCTCGATCACGGCGTCCACCCGCTGCGAAAGACGCGCACCCGTCTCCACGGCCTCCACGGCCCCGAGCTCCAGGGCCCGCTTGCGCTTCACCTCGTCACGGCTGGTCGCGAAGACCCGCAGCCCCGCGGCCTTGCCGAGCACGATCGCGGCCGTCGCGACCCCGCCGCCCGCGCCCTGCACGAGGACCGAGTCACCGGGACGTACGCCGGCGTTGGTGAAGAGCATTCGGTACGCGGTGAGCCACGCGGTCGGCAGGCACGCGGCCTCCTCGAAGGAGAGCTCCTTCGGCTTGCGCAGCACGTTCCACTCGGGCACGGTCACCTGCTCGGCGAAGGTGCCCTGGTACTTCTCGGTGAGGATGGAGCGCTTCTCGCGCGGCCCGACCCCGTATCCGGTCTGGCCGATGACGGAGTGCAGGACGACCTCGTTGCCCTCACTGTCGATCCCGGCGGCGTCACAGCCGAGGATCATCGGAAGGGACTCCTCCCCCAGGCCGACCCCGCGCAGCGACCACAGATCGTGGTGGTTGAGGGAGGCGGCCTTGACGTTCACGGTGGTCCAGCCGGGCCGGTTCTCGGGGGCGGGCCGCTCCCCCAACTCCAGGCCGTTCAGCGGCTGATCACGGTCGATTCGGGCTGCGTAGGCGGCGAACATGACCTTGACGATAGGCGCCGCTCCCCCGGCCGGGGAACCACCGTCACCTGTGACACACGTCCCGTAGCCAGGAACGCCACGAACACGGGAAAGGCCCCGCCAGAGGCGGGGCCTTTCCCGAACAAGCCGAACGAGCCAGGAACTACCGGCGCGCCACACCCTCGGCGCGAGCGGCAGCGGCAACCGCCGCGGTGACGGCCGGCGCCACCCGCTCGTCGAAGGGCGACGGGATCACGTACTCGGCGGACAGCTCGTCACCGACCACCGCGGCCAGCGCCTCGGCCGCCGCGATCTTCATCGTCTCGGTGATCCGGGAGGCCCGGACCTGGAGCGCGCCGGCGAAGATGCCCGGGAACGCGAGCACGTTGTTGATCTGGTTCGGGAAGTCCGAACGCCCGGTCGCCACGACAGCCGCGTACTTATGGGCGATGTCGGGGTGCACCTCGGGGTTCGGGTTGGCCATCGCGAACACGAAGGCACCCTTCGCCATGGAGGCGACCGCGGGCTCGGGGACCGTACCGCCGGAGACGCCGATGTAGACGTCGGCACCCGCGAGGGCGTCCTCAAGGGAGCCGGACAGGCCCGCCTTGTTGGTGATCTCGGCCAGCTCGCGCTTGACCGGCGTGAGGTCCTCGCGGTCCCGGCTGACGATGCCCTTGCGGTCCGTGACCGCGACGTCGCCGAGGCCCGCTTCAAGGAGGAACTTCGCGATCGCGACGCCCGCCGCACCGGCGCCGGAGATCACGGCGCGCAGCTCGCCGAGCGTCCGCCCGCTGAGCCGGGCCGCGTTCTTCAGCGCGGCCAGCGTCACGACGGCGGTGCCGTGCTGGTCGTCGTGGAAGACCGGGATGTCGAGGCGCTCCTGGAGCTTCTTCTCGATCTCGAAGCAGCGCGGGGCCGAGATGTCCTCGAGGTTCACGCCGCCGAAGGACGGGGCGAGGCGCACGACGGTGTCGACGATCTCGTCGACGTCGTTCGTCGAGAGCGCGAGCGGCACCGCGTCCACGCCGCCGAACTGCTTGAAGAGAATGGCCTTGCCCTCCATCACCGGGAGGGAGGCCTCGGGGCCGATGTCACCGAGTCCGAGGACGGCCGAGCCGTCCGTCACGACGGCCACGACGCTCGACTTCCACGTGTAGTCGTGGACGAGCTCCGGCTGCTCGGCGATCGCGGTGCACACCTTCGCGACGCCGGGCGTGTACGCCAGGGACAGGTCGTCCTTGTCGCGGACCGGCACGGTGGCCTGCACGGCCATCTTGCCGCCACGGTGCAGCGCGAAAGCCGGATCGAAGGGCTCGTCGGAGCCCTCGTTGCCGGTACTCGCGTCGCTGCGAGGGTTGACGATCTCCGCTGCCACTTTTCTGACCCCTTAAGTCATGTTGCACAGGTTGAGGGTGGTTCCGTCCCTGATTGAGGAACGGGCGGGCACCGCGCACGCGCCGGACGGTCCTGTGGTGGGCCGCCCCGTGGGCACCTGCACGACGGACGCGCCGCACGCGCGCCCTGAGCCCCGGATGAGGGGTGTAAAGAACCTTCTTACCCGACGCGCAGTGTCGACGACGAGCCCGTCCGTGATCGATCACGCCTCGGTGACATGACTCATAGCCGAATATATGGACAAGTCCACAAGGCGATCGCACAAAACGAGGGAAGTCCGCCCGAATGGTGAGACAGCGGGCGGCCCACCGGAGATTCTCCGGTCGCCGGGCCGAAGACCCGCAGAAGATGTGGCTCCCATGCACCGCGATGTGCCCGCCTGTTGGCGTTCTTGGGTCACCCGTTATCCGATTTTGACATGGCTGACCTCCTGAATCGGTAAGTCCGAATGGCAAGATGCCGTCATCACACGAGGTCGCGACACCCGAAGGTGTGTGCCACGGCGACCAGCACGGCAACTCCCACACCCAGCCGGAGGAACCAACCATGACCGCAAGCACCACCCAGCGCACGACCGCGAAGTCCGCGAAGTCCCGGATAGCCGCGGTCGGCGCCATCGCGGTCGCCGGCACTCTGCTGCTGACCGGCTGCGGTGACCAGACGAAGTCCGACGACAGCACCAAGAGCGGCTCCAAGGCCGCGCCGCTCGCGGACAAGCTGCCGAAGGAGATCCGCGACAAGGGCGTCATCCGGGTCGGCTCGGACATCGCCTACGCGCCCGTCGAGTTCAAGGACAAGTCCGGCAAGGCGGTCGGCATCGACCCCGACCTCGCGAAGGCGATGGGCAAGCAGCTGGGCGTGAAGTTCGAGTTCCAGAACGGCACGTTCGACACCCTGGTCACGGGCCTGAAGTCGAACCGCTACGACCTCGCCATGTCGGCCATGACCGACACCAAGGACCGCCAGAACGGCGTCGACTCCGACACCGGCAAGAAGGTCGGCGAGGGCGTCGACTTCGTCGACTACTTCAACGCGGGCGTCTCGATCTACACCCCCAAGGGCAAGACCCAGTCCATCAAGACCTGGGACGACCTCTGCGGCAAGAAGATCGTCGTGCAGCGCGGCACGGTCTCCCACGACCTCGCCAAGTCGCAGGCCAAGAAGTGCCCGTCCGGCAAGAAGCTCGGCATCCAGTCCTTCGACGACGACCAGCAGGCACAGACCCGGCTGCGTTCCGGCGGCGCGGACGCCGGCTCCTCCGACTTCCCGGTCGCCGCGTACGCGGTGAAGACCTCGGGCGGCGGCAAGAACTTCCAGCTCGTCGGCGACCAGGTCGAGGCCGCCCCGTACGGCATCGCGGTCTCCAAGGACCAGAAGCAGCTGCGCGACGCGATCAAGGCCGCCCTCGACGCGATCATCAAGAACGGCGAGTACGACAAGGTCATCGCCAAGTGGGGCGTCGAGGCCGGTGCCGTGAAGTCGGCGACCCTCAACGGCGGCAAGTGACCGCGCGTTCCACGTCATTGACCGCGCGGCTCACGTCATGGACGTCCGCGACGTCGTGAAAGGCAACATCCGTGTCTGTTGACATAGACAAGACGGGCGGCGGCCCCCAGGACACACCGCCGCCCGCGACCGGGCCGACCCCCATCAAGGCGATCCCGGTGCGGCACTACGGCCGCTATCTCTCGGCCCTGATCGCCGTCGCCCTGCTGGCCCTGATCGTCTACGCGTTCGGCCAGGGCAAGATCAACTGGGGCACCGTCCCGGACTTCTTCTTCGACGACCGGGTCATCACCGGCGCCCTGAAGACGCTGCTCCTCACGGTCCTCGCGATGGCGATCGGCATCGTCGGCGGCATTCTGCTCGCCGTCATGCGGCTGTCGAAGAACCCGGTGACCAGCTCCATCGCCTGGTTCTACATCTGGTTCTTCCGCGGCACCCCGGTCCTGGTCCAGCTGTTCATCTGGTTCAACCTGGGCCTGGTCTTCGAGTACATCAACCTCGGGCCGATCTACAAGGACTACTGGTCGTCCTTCATGACGCCGTTCCTGACGGCGCTGCTCGGCTTCGGTCTCAACGAGGCCGCGTACATGGCGGAGATCTGCCGCGCCGGCCTGCAGTCGGTCGACGAGGGCCAGACCGAGGCCTCGCACGCGCTCGGCATGAGCCACGGCAAGACGCTGCGCCGCGTGATCATCCCGCAGGCGATGCGCGTGATCGTGCCGCCCACGGGCAACGAAGTCATCAACATGCTGAAGACGACGTCCTTGGTGTCGATGGTGCAGTACACCGAGTTGTTCCGGGTCGCGCAGGACATCGGTCAGCAGTCCGGCTCCCCGGTGGAGCTCTACTTCCTCGCCGCCGCCTGGTACCTGATCATGACCTCGGTCCTCAGCGTCGGCCAGTACTACATCGAGCGGTACTACGCGCGCGGCTCCAGCCGCCAACTGTCGGCCACGCCATGGCAAAAGGTGCGCGGGAGCTTGTTCTCCCTCGGCCGTCCGAACGGAGGCATGGCATGACCACATCCGCCATGGTCAAGGCCGAGCAGGTCCACAAGTCCTTCGGCCACGTCGAGGTCCTCAAGGGCATCGACCTGGAGGTCAAGCAGGGCGAGGTCTTCTGCCTCATCGGCCCCTCCGGCTCCGGCAAGTCGACGTTCCTGCGCTGCATCAACCACCTGGAGAAGGTCAACGCCGGCCGGCTCTACGTCGACGGCCACCTGGTCGGCTACCGGCAGCAGGGCGACAAGCTGTACGAGCTGCGGGACCGGGAGGTCTCGTTGCAGCGCCGCGACATCGGCATGGTGTTCCAGCGCTTCAACCTGTTCCCGCACATGACGGCGCTCGAGAACGTCATGGAGGCGCCGGTCCAGGTCAAGAAGCAGTCGAGGTCCGAGGCCCGCAAGCGGGCCCAGGAGCTGCTCGACCGCGTCGGCCTCGCCGACAAGTCGAGCAGCTACCCCTCGCAGCTCTCCGGCGGCCAGCAGCAGCGCGTCGCGATCGCCCGCGCGCTCGCGATGGAACCGAAGCTGATGCTCTTCGACGAGCCGACGTCCGCGCTCGACCCCGAGCTGGTCGGCGAGGTCCTCGACGTCATGCGCGACCTCGCCGAGTCCGGCATGACGATGATCGTCGTCACGCACGAGATGGGCTTCGCCCGCGAGGTCGGCGACAGCCTCGTCTTCATGGACGACGGCGTGGTCGTCGAATCCGGCGACCCGCGCGAGGTCCTCACCAACCCCCAACAGGAACGCACCCAGGCCTTCCTGTCGAAGGTCCTGTAAACGGGACGATCAAGCCCAACTGTGCACCATTCAAGCCCCTGCGGCGATTGAGCAGCGGGCATGGGGCAGAGCCCCAAATCAAGCCCCTGCGGCGATTGAGCAGCGGGGTCCGGGGCAGCGCCCCGCGACCGCGACGCCGTCGCCGCGGGGGCTCACCCATGCCGTCACTTCACCGCAAGCACCAACGCGTCCGACGGCGACCGCCACACCGCCCGCGCCTCCCCGAACCCGCCCCCGCGCAGCGCCTCCGCATGCCACGCCACCGACGGCATGTCCCCGTCCGCATGCTCCCCGTAGATCTCGAACCGCTCGGCCGTGGGCCCGGCCAACACCGGATCCGCCGCGGCAAGCTGCCACCACTCCGCCCAGTCCACCGCCCCGCCGGTCTTCGCGGAGTCCATCCGCGCGTGCCGCAGCGCCCGCTCCGCGGCGTTGATCCGAGGCGTCGTCTGGTCGATCATGTGGTCCGCGTTCATGAAGACGCCGCCGTCGCGGACGAGCCCGGCGACCTGACCGTAGAGCGTCGCGAGGGGTTCGGAGTGCAGCCAGTGCAGGGCGGTGGCGGTGAGCACGGCGTCGTACGAGTCGTGCGGCAGCGCCTTCGTCCACTGCGGGTCCTTGAGGTCGGCGGTCACGAACGCGACCCGCTCGTCCCCCTCGAACGTGCCACGCGCGATGGCCAGCAGCGCCGGATCGAGGTCGACGCCGACGCTCGTGGCGCCGGGGAACCGGCTGAGCAGCCGGTCCGTGATGCTCCCGGTGCCGCACGCGAGGTCGAGCACCCGGGGCGTGGACCCGACAAACGCCTCGACCATGTCGAGCATGACCCGGAACCGCTCCTCGCGGTCCGGCATGTACCACTCCTGCTGGCGGTCCCAGCTCTCCTGCCAGGCCCGCCAGTCGGTGGTACGAGTGGTGGCAGCGGTCTCGGACATGAACCCTCCCGTAATACCCTTAAGGCGCGAGCGAGTATTACCCTCGCTCGACACGACGATAGAGCGCTCCGGTAAGGACTACAAGTGGAACTGGCCTATTACTCGGACTACGCCGTGCGCCTCGTCAACACCGAGGAGCCGGTCCGCGGCAAGGACTCCCTGACCACGGTCGACGCGGTGCGCGCGCTCTTCGGCGCCAACCAAGAGGCCGCCCGCCGCGCCACGGACGCCGATCTGACCCGCTTCAGGGGCGTACGAGGACGGCTGCGCGCGGTGTTCGAGGCGGCCGACGGGGGCGACGAGGAACTCGCAGTGAACCTGCTGAACTCGCTGCTCCTGGAGTTCCCGGTGAGCCCGCAGATCTCCGGGCACAACCACCGCGACGACGACGGCCGCCCGCTGTGGCACCTGCACCTGTCCGACCACCCGTCGAACGCGACGGCCGGCTACGCCGCCATCGCCGCGATGGGCCTCGCCTTCCACCTCACCGAGTACGGCGTCGACCGCCTCGGCCTGTGCGAGGCGTCCCCCTGCCGCAACGCCTACCTGGACACTTCCACCAACCGCTCCCGGCGCTACTGCTCGGACCGCTGCGCGACCCGCGCCAACGTCGCCGCCTACCGCGCCCGCAAGCGCTTGGAGGCCGACCGGTCGCCGAGCACGGGACGTACCGCGGAGAAGGCCCAGGACAGCACCGCCGTCACCGAGCGCTGACCCTCGCCCTCGGCCCACGGCCTGCGGCGCCGCAGCCGGCCGCGCACCTTCGCGAGCACCAGCTCGTCCGGCACGACCCCGTACACCGTGCTGTCGCCCCCGGCTCCCGGGTTGTCGCCGAGCACCCACCAGCCGCCATCGCGCCGCTCGGCGATCCGCTTCACCACCAGCAGATCCTGCTGGAAGGGGTGGCGCAGGACGATCACATCGCCCGCCCGCACCCGCGCGCCGTGCTGCACCAGCATCCAGTCACCGGGGTACAGCGTCGGGACCATGGACGGCCCCTCCACCTCAATGATCTGAAACGGCACCTTCGCCTCGCGCATCTCCTCGATCGCCTCGGGCATCAGAAGACCTCCCCGGTTCCCACCGCTGCCTACGCAGCTACTCCCGCCGGACCGCTGCCCTTACGGTCCCATCCTCCACCAGTCCCAGTCCTGCCCCGGACTTTTGTCCTAAGCCGCCGGGGGCACCCGAGAAAAGCCGTTCCCCACGGAGTAATGTCGCTCCCGAGAAGACGATCACGAGGAAGGAACAGCTACATGCTTTCCCGCCTGTTCGCCCCCAAGGTGAAGGCCAGCGCTCACTGCGACCTCCCCTGCGGCGTGTACGACCCGGCCCAGGCCCGCATCGAGGCCGAGTCGGTCAAGGCCGTCCAGGAGAAGATGGCCGCCAACGACGACGCGCAGTTCCAGACGCGTGCCATCGGCATCAAGGAGCAGCGCGCCGAGCTCGCCAAGCACCACGTCTCGGTGCTCTGGAGCGACTACTTCAAGCCGCCGCACTTCGAGAAGTACCCGGAGCTGCACCAGCTGGTCAACGACACCCTGAAGGCCCTCTCGGCCGCCAAGGGCTCGTCGGACCCGGCCACGGGCCAGAAGGCTCTGGACTACATCGCCCAGATCGACAAGATCTTCTGGGAGACCAAGAAGGCCTGACCCAGGCCCTGTTCACATCAGCGACCGGCGGGCGGTGCACCTCCGCGGGCCCCTTCGGCATCCCCCTCCGGCTCCACCCCCTCCGGCATCACCCCTTTGGCACCATCAGGAGTCCCTTCTTGTCCCCGCGCCGCCCCCGCGTCCTCTACGTCACCGATCTCGCGTATCCCGCCCAGGGGCGCCGCTACGGCGACGAGGACATCGGGCTCACGTCCCGGCTGCGCTCCGCGTTCGACCTCGCCCTGTGCCACCCCTTGGACGCGACCGCGCTCATGGACGGCTTCGACGCCGTCGTGGTCCGCAACAGCGGCCCGGTGCTCGGCTACCAAGAGGCGTACGCCGAGTTCCGCGCGCAGGCACTGGAGCGCGGCACGAACGTCTACAACCCGCTGACCGGGCGCGCCGACATGGCCGGCAAGCAGTACCTCCTGGACCTGACCACGGCCGGCCACCCGGTCATCCCGACGGTCGACCGGGCGGCGGACCTGGACCGGCTGCCGAAGGCCGACACGTACATCGCGAAGCCGAAGCTGGGCGCGGACTCGATGGGCCTGCGCGTCGTACCCGCCGCCGAGCTCGCCGAACTCCCGTACGGGGACGGCCTGCTGGTACAGCCGCGCATCGACTTCCAGTACGAGGTCTCGTTCTACTTCGTCGACGACCAGCTGCTGTACGCCCTGTACGCGCCCGATCCGGCGCGCCGCTGGGAGCTGCGCCCGTACGAACCGACCGCCGCGGACCGGGCGTTCGCCCGCTCCTTCATCGAGTGGAACACGCTCCCGCGCGGCATCCAGCGCGTCGACGCCTGCCGCGCGCCGGGCGGCGAGCTGCTCCTCGTGGAGCTGGAGGACCTCAACCCGTACCTCTCGCTCGACCTGGTGGACGAGGCGACGCGGGAGGCGTTCGTGACCGCGATGGAGGCCTCGGTGCGAGCCGGCATCTGAGGCGCGGCGTCTGAGGTGGAGCGTCTGAGGTGCGGCGTCAGCCGGCGTCGGCCTCCCGCCACATGGGCCAGATCGTCGGCCCGTCCGGCAGGTCGATCGCCGTCCCGGTGAAGACGAACCCGAGGCGCTCGTACAGCTCCCGGCTGCGCGGGTTGCTGGCCTCCAGGTAGGCGGGCAGCCCCTCGCGGTCGCAACGCTCGAGCACCGGCGCCATCAGCGCGGTCCCCAGGCCCTGGCCCTGCCGCTCGGGCTGGACGCCGATCATCCACAGGTAAGCGTGCGCCCGGCCCACGGGATGCGCCTGCGCCGTCCACCGGGCTATCTGCTCCACCCGTACGTTGTCGGGGTCGACGGCCGCCCGCACCTGCGCGGGCACGTCCTCGTCGCCCTCGTCCTCCGGCTCGGCCGGCATGTCGATCCACAGCGCGACGGCCGAACCGTCCTCGGTGAGATCCACATATCCGTCCGCGAACGTCACCTCCGCGAACACCCCCATGAGCCCGGAGTGCCGCTCCCGGCGCTGCTGCTCACCGGGAAACACCCAGCCGCTGACCGGGTCGTCCATGAACGCCTCGTCGAGCAGCCGCACCACGAGATCCCGGTCCGCCTCCCCCGCACGCCTGATGCCCACACCCATCCGTCTCGCCCCTCACCCAACCAGCTGGTCCTGCACGGCCGTTGGCACTCTAGGCGATCACCCACGACCCCGCCGCCCCGGCCGGGGTGCCGTACGTGATGACGGCACCCCGGCCGGCGGACTTCAGTACCCGCGGCGCGTGACGAACTCCGCCAGGGACAGCAGGCCGTCCGCCGCCTCCGGCACCGGGACCGCCTGCGACAACCGGTCCACCGCGCGCGACATGTGGTCCGCGGCCTGCGCCTGCGCCCAGTCCCGGCCACCGGCCCGCTCCACGGCCAGCGCGATCGCCTCCAGTTCCGCCACTCCTTCCTTCTTCGGTCCCGGCGGCCCGTACAACGCCGCCAGCTCGTCCGCCGCCGCACCGCCGGAGGCGAGCGCGGCGACCACGGGCAGGGACTTCTTGCGTACGGCCAGGTCCGCACAGGCCGGCTTGCCGGTGCGGACCGGGTCGCCCCAGATCCCGATCACGTCGTCGATCAGCTGAAAGGCCAGTCCGGCACAGCGCCCGAACGCGTCGAGCGCCTCGACCTCCTCGTCGTCGGCCCCCGCGTACAGGCCGCCCACCGCGCAGGCACAGCCGAGCAGCGCCCCCGTCTTGGCCTCCGCCATGGCGAGGGTCTCCGGCAGGGACACGTCCGTCGGGTCCCGCCCCTCCAGGGCGACGTCGACGGCCTGGCCCTCGCACAGCTCCACCACGCAGGCCGCGAGCCGGGCGGCCGCTGCCGAGGCCGCCGGGTGGCCCTCCTCGGCGAGCAGGCGCTGCGCCTGGGCCTGTATCGCGTCGCCCGCGAGGATCGCGTCGGCGTCCCCGAACACCGTCCACGCGGTGGGCCGGTGCCTGCGGGTGGCGTCCCGGTCCATCACGTCGTCGTGCAGCAGCGTGAAGTTGTGGGTCAGCTCCACGGCGGCCGCCGCCCGCACCGCCCGCTCGGGCCGCCCGCCGAGGGCCCGCACCGCCGCGAGCACGAGTGCGGGCCGCACGGCCTTGCCCGCGTTCCCCGTGGCAGGCGTGCCGTCGGCGTGCTCCCAACCGAAGTGGTAGCGGGCGACGCGACGCATCGAGCCCGGCAGGGCCTCCACCGCCCGCCGCAGCTCGGGGTCGACCGCGGCCCTGGCCTGCGCCAGGATCGCCGATGCCTCCTGCGCCTCGTATCCCTCCGCCGCGGCCGCCGCGGCCACCTCTGCTGCCACGCGCGCCTGCTCTCTCACGGCTGGCTGTGTCATGGACTCACCCCTGAAAGGGCGCGGACGGTGGAGGTTCCGCTGTGGGTGGGCGCGTACCTCCTCGGTGTACCCGCCCGGTCGGACGGGGACACGGCGAACGGGGCGCGGCTCGTCACCGCCACCTGCCGACCTCGACGTTCTCCAGGACTCCGAGCGCGTCGGGCACCAGAACCGCCGCCGAGTAGTACGTCGTCACCAGGTACGAGATGATCGCCTGCTCGCTGATGCCCATGAACCGCACGGACAGGCTCGGCTCGATCTCGTCCGGGATGCCGGACTGGCGCAGTCCGATGACGCCCTGGTCCTCCTCTCCCGTACGCATGCAGATGATGGATGTGGTCCGCGCGTCCGAGACCGGGATCTTGTTGCACGGATAGATCGGCACACCGCGCCAGGTCGGGATGCGGCTCCCGCCGACGTCGATGCTCTCGGGGACCAGGCCCCGCTTGTTGAGCTCGCGGCCGAACGCGGCGATCGCCTTCGGGTGCGCGAGGAACAGCTTGGAGCCGCGCCGCCTGCTGAGCAGTTCGTCCATGTCGTCGGGGCTCGGCGCCCCGTCGTGCGGCTGCAGCCGCTGCTCGTACTCGCAGTTGCTGAGCAGGCCGAACTCCCGGTTGTTGACCAGTTCGTGCTCCTGGCGCTCCTTCAACGCCTCGACCGTGAGCCGGAGCTGGTGTTCCGTCTGGTTCATGGGCTGGTTGTAGAGATCGGCCACGCGCGAGTGGATGCGCAGCACGGTCTGGGCGACGCTCAGCTCGTACTCGCGGGGCGCGGATTCGTAGTCGACGAAGGTCCCGGGCAGGACCGCTTCCCCGACGTGACCGGCCGCGAGGTCGATCTGCTTCTCGCCGTACGCGTTGGCCCGCTGCTCGGGCAGCGAGCGCAGCTGCTGGAGGTGGTCGCGCAGCGAATCGGCGCGCTCGGCGACCTGCTCGAAGTCGCCCCGCGGCAGCGTGAGTACGGTGCACGCGGTGGCCGCTCGCGCCGTGTACTCCCAGATGCCCTCCGGGTCGAGCAGCGCCTGGTCGCCGAAGTACGCGCCGTCGGCCAGCACGCCGAGCACCGCGTCGTCCCCGTAGGGACCGGTGCCGACCTTCTCGACGCGGCCGTGTGCGAGCAGGAATACCTCGTCGGCCCGGCTGCCGAAGGAGGCGAGCAGCTCGCCGGCCGCGAACTCCCGCTGGGTGCAGCGCCGGGCGAGCTCGCCAAGCACCTGCTCGTCCTCGTAGCCCCGCAGGGCGGGGAGCTCCCCCAACTCCGCGGGGATGACCGTGACGTCGTCCCCCGTCTTCACGAACGTGACGCGTCCGTCTCCGACCGAGTAGCTGAGCCGTCGGTTGACCCGGTACGTGCCGCCCTTCACATCCACCCAGGGCAGCGTCCGCAGCAGCCAGCGGGAGCTGATCTCCTGCATCTGCGGTGCGGATTTGGTGGTCGTGGCCAGGTTCCGCGCAGCGGACGTGCCCAGACTCTTCTGCGGTTCTGGGGCCTGCTCGCGGACCTCTTCGCCTACCGACATGTGCAATGCCCTCCCGATCATGAACTGACCTGCGCGGACAAGCTTTCAGCACGGAGCGCGAGCGCACCATTACACAAATGAGCGGGAATGAATGGCGGACGGGTGGGGCATTGGGTGGGTACTTTTCGCACCCTCCCGGCTCATGTTCCGCCGGCAGCCGGAACTCGAAGATCCCGGCGCGCGTTGGTCAGGAAACGGTAAAGACGAGAAGGGTGATCACCATGGCGGGATTTATGGACCGGGCCAAGGAGCAGGCGCAGCGCGGCCTGACGCAGGGCAAGCAGAAGCTGGACGACGTGCAGGCGCAGCGCGCGGGCGGCGATCTGCTCAAGCGACTGGGCGCGGCGTACTACGCGGAGCGCAAGGGCACCGGCAGCCCGGAGGCCACGCAGCAGGCGCTGCAGGCCCTCGAGTCGCACATCGCGGCGAACGGGGACGGCGTCCTGCGCAGCTGAGCGCCCTGGCCGCCGACGCCGCGAACCTTGTGCACGTTATGCGAACAGCCGGTCACTGAACGGCAGTTCCGGGTAAAAGCGAACCGTACGAGACGGTGCGCAGTCGGCGGCCGTCGCTCCCGCCAAGGAGGCGGCCGTGGCCCCACCCATGTCCGCAAGCAGCTTCATCAAAGCCCTCAAGGACGAGGGCCTGACGGTGGTCGAAGTCGGTGACTGGCGGCATCACAACCGCAATCACATCGGCGACTGGGGCCCGTTGAACGGGGTGATGATCCACCACACGGCCACGTCCGGGAGCGCCAGCACGGTGCGCGTCTGCCGCGACGGCCACGCGAACCTGCCGGGGCCGCTGTGCCACGGGGTCATCACGAAGGACGGCCGCGTCCACCTGGTCGGCTACGGCCGGGCGAACCACGCGGGCCTGGGCGACGACGACGTGCTGCGCGCGGTGATCGCGGAGAAGGCCCTGCCGCACGACAACGAGGCGAACACGGACGGCAACAGCCGCTTCTACGGCTTTGAGTGCGAGAACCTCGGCAACGGCGACGACCCCTGGCCCGCCGCCCAGTTGGAGGCCATCGAGAGGGCGGCCGCGGCGATCTGCCGCCACCACGGCTGGACCGAGCGCTCGGTCATCGGTCACCTGGAGTGGCAGCCGGGGAAGGTCGACCCCAAGGGCTTCACGATGGCGTCGATGCGGGGGCGCATCAGGGACCGGCTCAAGTAGCCGCCCGCCGCCGAGCGGGCGGGAACCCGGCCAGGTGTCCGACAATGGCCGGGTGTCCCGCTCCACCGGCTCCGGCCTGCGCCCCCGCCTCCCGTCTCCCCTCATGGAGGTCGACGACGAGCGCTTCGCGCGCCATGGCGTGCGTCTGCTGCTGAAGCGGGACGACCTGATCCACCCGGACCTGATCGGCAACAAGTGGCGCAAGCTCGCCCGGAACCTCGACGAGGCAGCGGCGCGCGGCCGGACGATCGTCACCTTCGGGGGCGCGTACTCGAACCATCTGCGGGCCACGGCCGCGGCGGGCCGTCTCCTGGGCCTGGCCACCGTCGGCGTCGTCCGCGGCCAGGAGCTCGCCGACCGCCCGCTCAACCCGTCGCTGTCCCGCTGCGCGGCCGACGGGATGCGCCTGCACTTCGTCGACAGGTCGACGTACCGGCGCAAGACCGATCCGGACGTGCTGGCCGGGCTCCTCGACGCCGCCGGCGCCGCGGACGCGTACGTGGTGCCCGAGGGCGGCAGCAACTCCCTCGCCGTTCAAGGCTGTACGGACCTCGGCCGGGAGCTGCGCGGCCACGCGGACGTCGTCGCCCTCGCCTGCGGCACGGGCGGCACCCTCGCGGGGCTCGCCGCCGGTCTCGCCCCCGGCCAGCGCGCCGTGGGCGTCGCCGTCCTCAAGGGCGGGTTCCTGGAGGACGACGTCCGCGCCCTGCAGGAGGCCGCGTTCGGCGGTCCGCGGGGCTCCTGGCGCGTGGAGGACCGGTTCCATTTCGGCGGCTACGCGCGCGTGCCCGCCGAACTCGAGGCGTTCGCCGAGGACTTCGAGTTCCGCCACGGCGTGCCCGTGGAGCGCCTCTACGTCGCCAAAGCGCTGTACGCACTCGTCGCCCTCACACAAGAGGGCGCGTTCCCGCGCGGCACGACGCTCGCGGCGGTGATCACGGGCGCCCCCTTCGAGGGCGCTCGACCTTCGGCTCAGTCGTCGACCTCCCGGTAGGCGGCGGCCTCCTCCAGGTCCAGCTTGCGCAGCAGTGTCCGCAGCATCTCGTCGTCGATCCGCCGCTCGTCCCGCATCCGTACGAAGACCTCGCGCTCGGCCGCGATCGCTTCCCGCGCGAGCCGGCGGTACGTGTCGTCGGCGGACTCGCCGGTCACCGGGTTGGCCTGCCCGAGCCGCTCCCACACCGAGTTGCGGCGCCGCTCCAGAACGGTGCGCAGACGGTCCTGGAGGGGTGTGGGCAGGCAGTTGCGCTCGTCCCGCATCAACTCCTCCACGCGCTCCTCCGCGGCCACGGAGGCGGCGTTCTGCGCCTGGGCCTCGGCGAGCGTCTCGGCCTGCGCGTCCCGGCCGGGCAGCTTCAGGAGTTTGATGAGCGGCGGCAGCGTGAGCCCCTGGACGACGAGGGTCCCGATGACCGTCGTGAAGGTCAGGAAGAGCACCAGGTTGCGCGAGGGGAACGGCTCCCCGTCCTCCGTGACCAGCGGGATGGAGAACGCGATGGCCAGCGACACCACGCCCCGCATGCCGGCCCAGCTCACGACCAGCGGCCGCTTCCAGTCCGTGTCGCTCTCACGCGCGCGGATGCGGCGCGACATGCACCACGGCAGATAGGTGGCCGGATACGACCACACGAAGCGGATCACGACCACGAAGACGAACACTCCGACCGCGTACCAGACCGCCTGCCACACGCTGTACTCGCCGAGCCCTTCGAGGACGAAGCGCAGTTGGAGGCCGATGAGCGCGAAGACCGAGGACTCCAGGATGAACGCGACGACCTTCCACACCGCCGTCTCCTGAAGCCGTGTCTCGAAATCGACCTGCCAGGAGCGGTGCCCCAGGTAGAGCGCCACGGTCACGACGGCGAGCACCCCGGAGGCGCCCACCTGCTCCGCGACCGCGTACGCGACGAAGGGGATCAGCAGCGAGAGCGTGTTCTGCAGCAGCGCTTCCTTGAGGTGCGTGCGCAACCAGTGCAGCGGCACCATCAGCAGCAACCCCACACCGACCCCGCCGACGGCCGCCACCAGGAACTCCTGGATCCCGCCCGCCCAGCTCGCGCCCTCGCCCACCGCCGCGGCGAGCGCCACCTTGTAGGCGGTGATCGCGGTCGCGTCGTTCACGAGGGACTCGCCCTGCAGGATCGTGGTGATCCGGGAGGGCAGCCCCACCCGCCGGGCGATCGCCGTGGCGGCCACCGCGTCCGGCGGCGCGATCACCGCTCCCAGGACGAGCGCGGCCGTCAGCGGCAGGTCCGGGATCAGCTCGTACGCCAGCCAGCCCACCGCGAGCGTGGCGAACAGGACGTAGCCCACGGAGAGCAGCGCGACGGGCCTGATGTTCGCCCGGAGGTCGAGGTAGGAGCTCTCCAGGGCGGCGGTGTGCAGCAGCGGAGGCAGGATGAGCGGCAGCACGATGTGCGGGTCCAGCACGTACTCCGGGACCCACGGCACGTAGGACGCGATCAGACCGATGGCGACCAGGAGGAGCGGTGCGGGGACGGGCGTCCTGCGCGCCGCCCCAGCCACGGCCGCACTCGCGGCGACCAGACCCACCAGAGGCAATACGTCCATGACCCGCCTTCCACCGCCCTGCTCCGCGCCACCCGTCGTAACCTGGCCATCATGAACGAGTGCTCGCACGTCGCCGCGTTGCCGCACCCCGAGCCCGCACCTCTGAGCGAGACCTGCTTGGAGTGCCTGGCCGTCGGTAGTCACCCTGTGCAACTACGGCTGTGTCTGTCCTGCGGTCACGTGGGGTGTTGCGACTCGTCCCCGTACAAGCACGCGACGGCCCACCACGCCGAGACCGGCCATCCGGTGATGCGCACCTTCGAGCCTGGTGAGAGCTGGCGTTGGTGCTTTGTCGACTCGATTCTGGTCTGATCCGGCGGATCCCCGGCCCCTCCGGGGTTCGATCCACTGACGCCTGGGTACGTCAAACCGGCGCCCGCTCTTTCCAATTGAGCCCGCACACCCTCTAGCCACTGTCCGTACCCGTAGGCTTACTATGAGTGACAGCACTGGGCCGGGGGTCCCCGGGACAGGAAAGTCGGGCGCGCGGTAGCGTCACCGCAGATATATGTGGCGCATCACCCGGGGGACGACGCCTCCGGAGCCCGAAAGTGCTTGTACCACCTTGGAGGTGAGGGTGTCCCAGTTTGCAGGCGAGCCCGGGAATCAGGACTTCGTAGAAGTCCGGCTGCCGGCTGCGGGTGCCTACCTGTCGGTGCTGCGGACGGCCACGGCCGGCCTCGCGGCACGTTTGGACTTCACCCTCGACGAGATCGAGGACCTGCGCATCGCTGTCGACGAGGCCTGCGCGATCCTGCTTCAGCAGGCCGTCGCGGGCTCCGTGCTCAGCTGCGTGTTCCGGCTGGTCGACGACTCCTTGGAGGTGACGGTCTCCGCGCCGACGACCGACGGCCGGGCCCCCGAGCGCGACACCTTCGCGTGGACGGTGTTGTCGGCCCTCGCGGGCCAGGTCGACTCCACAGTGGCCGAGGACAAGACCGTCTCCATCAGCCTCTACAAGAAGCGCGGCGCGGGCCCCGGCCCGACGTGAGGAACGGGGACGGTCCGGTGCGGGACGACAAGCGCGGCACACGGGATCTCCCGGCCGACGGCACGGGCGGGATGCAGCGGCCGACCACCGGCATCCCTGAGCAGCAGGCCCTGCCGCACCCGGAGGACACGGCGGACCCGACGGCCGGCGCGGCACAGCAGGCAGCGCCGACCCCGGGAGCCGTACTTCGCGGGGGCTCAGGGGGATCGGACGCGCGACGGGCGGGATTGATGAGCGACCACGAGCGACACGGCGAGCGGCACGACCGGCACGATCCGCGGGACCGCAGCGGTGCGCGGGCGATGTTCATCGAGCTGCGCGCCCTGGCGGACGGCAGCCCGGAGTACGCGGAGCTGCGCAACAAGCTCGTGCGCATGCATCTGCCCCTGGTCGAGCACCTGGCGCGGCGCTTCCGCAATCGCGGCGAGCCGCTGGACGACCTCACCCAGGTCGCGACGATCGGCCTGATCAAGTCGGTCGACCGTTTCGACCCCGATCGCGGCGTGGAGTTCTCCACGTACGCGACGCCGACCGTCGTCGGCGAGATCAAGCGGCACTTCCGTGACAAGGGCTGGGCCGTGCGCGTACCGCGCCGCCTCCAGGAGCTGCGCCTGGCCCTGACGACGGCGACCGCCGAGCTGTCCCAGGTGAACGGCCGCTCCCCCACGGTCCATGAGCTGGCCGAGAAGCTGGCCATCTCCGAGGAGGAGGTCCTGGAGGGCCTGGAGTCGGCCAACGCGTACTCCACGCTGTCCCTGGACGTCCCGGACACGGACGACGAGTCCCCGGCGGTCGCGGACACGCTGGGGTCCGAGGACGAGGCGCTGGAGGGCGTCGAGTACCGCGAGTCCCTCAAGCCGCTCCTGGAGGACCTGCCGCCGCGCGAGAAGCGCATCCTGCTGCTGCGTTTCTTCGGGAACATGACGCAGTCGCAGATCGCCCAGGAGGTCGGCATCTCCCAGATGCACGTCTCCCGCCTGCTGGCCCGCACGCTGGCCCAGCTCCGGGACAAGCTCCTCGTCGAGGAGTGACCCACGTACGCACACGAGAAGGCGCCCGAAGCGGATCCGCTTCGGGCGCCTTCTCGTTGCGAGCTACTGGGAGGATTCTCGTTGCGAGCTACTGGGAGGACCCCGGCGTACGGATACCCAACGCGCGCGTGGTCTCGGGATTGACGAGCAGCACCAGTGAGGCGATCGACACGGCGGCGAGCGCGATGCCGCCCCCGATGGCCATGCTGTCGGCCTGCAGCAACGTGTAGGCGACCGGCAGCGCCATGATCTGCGTGATGATCGCGGGGCCGCGGCTCCAGCGCTTGCGGGCGAGCAGTCCGCGCGCGGCGAACAGCGGCAGCAGCGCGAGAACGATGAGCGTGATGCCACCGGTGGCGGCCTGCTCCGGATTGTCGGGGTGCCCGGCAAGGCCGGCAACGAGCATGTAGACGCCGCCCACGACGAGCGCGACTCCTTCGAGCCCGGACAGGGCCGCGGCGGCGATCAGTCGACCGGGGCGCGGGCCGTCTTCTTCGGAAGGTTCGGGGGCGGGGTTCTGCTCTGAGGTCACCTCTGCAACCTACCTCGGTCTGGGCCCGATCAAGGGCGCTGGGTACGCTGCCTAGCATGCGTGCACTCCTCGTGATCAATCCGGCGGCAACCACCACCAGCGCGCGCACGCGTGATGTCCTGATCCACGCCTTGGCGAGCGAGATGAAGCTCGAGGCCGTGACCACCGAGTACCGGGGCCACGCGCGCGACCTCGGCCGGCAGGCCGCGGAGAGCAAGGACATCGAGCTCGTCGTCGCTCTCGGTGGCGACGGCACGGTCAACGAGGTCGTGAACGGTCTCCTGCACCACGGCCCCGACCTCGACCGGCTGCCCGGCGTCGCCGTCGTGCCCGGCGGCTCCACGAACGTCTTCGCGCGCGCCCTCGGCCTGCCGAACCACCCCGTGGAGGCCACAGGACAGCTCCTGGACGCCCTGCGCGAGGGCCGTCGGCGCACGGTGGGCCTCGGCCTCGCCTCGGGCACCGTGGGCACGGAGGACGAGGGCGTGCCGTCCCGCTGGTTCACGTTCGCCTCGGGCCTCGGCTTCGACGCGGGCGTGGTGGGCCGGGTGGAGCAGCAGCGGGAGCGCGGCAAGCGTTCGACACATGCCCTGTACGTGCGACAGGTGGTGCGCCAGTTTCTCGGTGAGGCCGACCGCCGGCACGGCACGATCACGCTCGAACGGCCGGGCGAGGATCCGGTCACCGATCTCGTCGTCTCCATAGTCAGCAACACGTCGCCGTGGTCCTTCCTGGGCAACCGGCCGCTGTATCCGACGCCCCAGGCGTCCTTCGACACCGGCCTTGACGTGCTGGGTCTCAAGAAGCTCTCCACTCCCGCCGTGGCCCGCTACGGCACCCAGCTGCTCGCCTCGACGCCCGAGCGCGGCCCGCACGGCAAGAACGCGGTCACGCTCCACGACCTGACGGACTTCACCTTGCATTCGAAGGCGCCCCTGCCCCTTCAGATGGACGGTGACCACCTGGGGCTGCGGACGAGCGTGACGTTCACAGGCGTACGCCGTGCACTGCGTGTGATTGTGTGAGTGGAAGGGACTAAAGTCCTTCATCTCGAACGTTTGGGCCAGCATCCACCCCATGGAAGTACGGCTGTGACCTAGCCGACACCGAGGAATCAAAAAAAACTTTCCGGAAGGGGTTGTATCCGTCGCCGAGGTTTGCGAATCTCTACATGGCGCTCGGGACGGCCCGAAACATCGGCCCCACAGAGAGCCCGAATCCCCTCCTCAAAACAACGGACATCCGTCGCAGATGTGACGTTCGTCGGTTCACTTGTTGAGGGATTCGTGAAAGCGTTCACATTCACAAGCAACCCGCACGTAATACCAAGGAGAGGTAGCAGCCATGGACTGGCGTCACAACGCCGTTTGTCGCGAGGAAGACCCGGAGCTGTTCTTCCCCATCGGCAACACCGGTCCCGCGCTGCTGCAGATCGAGGAAGCCAAGGCCGTCTGCCGCCGCTGCCCCGTCATGGAGCAGTGCCTGCAGTGGGCGCTCGAGTCCGGCCAGGACTCCGGCGTCTGGGGTGGCCTCAGCGAGGACGAGCGCCGCGCAATGAAGCGCCGCGCCGCTCGCAACCGGGCCCGTCAGGCCTCCGCCTGATTCCCCACCCCGTTCGAGCCTGAGCCCGGCGGCGCGTACATCGAGTACGCATCTCCCGCCCCCGAGCCGCAGCGCGCAGTACCCCCGATGCTCCCCCAGGCTCAGCCCGGGACATGACCCGAGCAACGCGAGCAGTGAGCCCCGGACCGTTCCACGGTCCGGGGCTCACTGCTGTTCGGGCACCGCCGTTCGTGCCCCTTACCGCTATTTGCTGCTGCGTACGGGAATGTCGAGGATCACCTGCGTGCCGCGCTCCGGTGCGGGCACCATGTCGAACGTTCCGCCCAACTCGCCCTCCACCAGAGTGCGTACGATCTGCAGTCCCAGGTTCCCCGCGCGCTTCGGGTCGAAGTTCTCGGGCAGACCGACGCCGTCGTCCTGGACGGTGACCAGGAGTCGGGCCTCCTTGCTGGTGCCGCCGCGCACGGCCGAGACCTCGACCGTGCCGGTGTCGCCCTGGCTGAAGCCGTGCTCAAGGGCGTTCTGCAGCACCTCGGTGAGGACCATGGAAAGCGGCGTCGCCACCTCGGCGTCCAGGATGCCGAAGCGGCCGGTGCGCCGGCCCACCACCTGACCCGGTGAGATCTCCGCCACCATGGCGAGCACCCGGTCGGCGATCTCGTCGAACTCCACGCGCTCGTCCAGGTTCTGGGAGAGCGTCTCGTGCACGATCGCGATGGAACCGACCCGGCGGACCGCCTCCTCCAGGGCCTCGCGCCCCCGGTCGGAACCGATGCGGCGGGCCTGGAGGCGTAGCAGGGCGGCGACCGTCTGGAGGTTGTTCTTCACCCGGTGGTGGATCTCCCGGATGGTCGCGTCCTTGGTGATCAACTCGCGTTCGCGGCGACGCAGTTCGGTGACGTCGCGCAGCAGGACCAGGGAACCGATGCGCGCCCCCTTGGGCTTGAGCGGGATCGCGCGGAGTTGAATCGAGCCCTCCTCGCCCTCGACGTCGAATTCGCGCGGCGCCCAGCCGCTGGCCATCTTGGCGAGCGCCTCGTCCACCGGGCCGTGGGACGGGGCCAGTTCGGCCGTCGTCGTGCCGAGGTGATGGCCGACCAGATCGGCCTGGAAGCCCAACCGGTGGTACGCGGACAGGGCGTTGGGCGAGGCGTACTGGACCACGCCGTCCGCGTCGAGCCGGATCAGGCCGTCGCCCGCGCGCGGGGAGGCGTCCATGTCGACCTGCTGGTCAGGGAACGGGAAGGTGCCCGCCGCGATCATCTGCGCCAGGTCGGAGGCCGACTGGAGATAGGTCAGCTCCAGGCGCGAGGGCGTCCGGACGGTCAGCAGGTTGGTGTTGCGCGCGATGACGCCGAGGACCCGGCCCTCCCTGCGTACGGGGATGGACTCCACCCGCACCGGGACCTCCTCGCGCCACTCGGGGTCGCCCTCGCGCACGATGCGGCCCTCGTCGAGCGCGACGTCCAGCATGGGGCGGCGGCCGCGCGGGACGAGATGGCCGACCATGTCGTCCTGGTAGGACGTCGGCCCGGTGTTGGGCCGCATCTGGGCCACGGAGACGTAGCGCGTGCCGTCGTGGGTGGGGACCCACAGCACGAGGTCGGCGAAGGAGAGGTCGGAGAGCAACTGCCACTCCGAGACCAGCAGGTGCAGCCACTCGAGGTCGGAGTCACCGAGGGCGGTGTGCTGGCGGACGAGATCGTTCATGGAGGGCACGAGCCGAGCTTAACCGCAGGGGTACGGGGCCCCGAAAAGACCGACGGGCCGCGGCGCCGGGGGTCGGGACCCTCAGCCCTTCCCCTGGCACCGCAGCCCTTCAGGTGCACCGGCTTCCAGGTGTGCGGTCCCGGCTGCCGATCGAGGATCCGACGCGGTCAGGGCAGAGAGCGTCGGTTCCTCTGTCCGTCCTCCTGTGCGGGGAGGGCGGAAGCCACAGTTACGCATTGTGGACTAGACCATTCTCCCATGTCTATGTGTCGGCAGTGGTTTGTTCTCGTCTGTTTCTCCGATGCTCACGCCGGACCGAGTCACCGGGTCTCCGTCACCTTCGCGAGGGCGCGCGGGGCGTCGGGGTCCTGACCACGGGCGATGGTCACCTCGTACGCCAGGAGTTGGAGAGGGAGGATTTCGAGCACCGGCTGCACCTCCTCCGCCACCCCTGCGGTCGGCAGGACGAAGCCGGCGGAGGCGCGGGTCACCTGGACCTCGGGACCGACCACCATCAGATCGGCGCCTCGCCCGCGGAGCCGGTCGAGGACGGGTTGCAGGGCGTCCCCGCCCCGGCCGTCGGTGACCACGGCGATCACCGGGGAGATGTTGTCGACCATGGCGAGCGGGCCGTGCAGCAGATCGGCGCCGGAGTACGCGAGGGCGGGGATGTAGCTGGTCTCCATCAGCTTGAGGGCCGCTTCCTTGGCGGTCGGATAGCCGTAACCACGAGAGGTGATCACCATGCGCCCGGCGAAGCGGTAGCGGGCGGCCAGGGTCCGGACCTCGTCCTGGCGGGCGAGGACCTGGGCCGCGTGGTCGGGCAGCACGGCGGCGGCCGCTCCGTCGCCGCCCCGCAGGCCCTCCACGAAGAGATACAGGGCGAGCAGCGAGGCAGTGTACGTCTTCGTCGCGGGCAGCGCCTTCTCCGGTCCGGCCATGATGTCGATGTGGTGCTCGGAGACGGCGGCCAGCGGGGAGTCCGGGTTGTTGGTCACGGCGAGGGTGATCGCGCCGGCCTCGCGGGCGGCCTTCGTCGAGGCGACCAGGTCGGGCGAGCCGCCGGACTGGCTGACCGTGATGACCAGGACGTCGCGCAGATCGGGGCGGGCCCCGTAGGCCGTCGTGGTGGACATCGAGGCGAGGCCGCAGGGCAGGCCAAGCCGGATTTCGAGCAGGTACTTGGCGTAGAGCGCGGCGTGGTCCGAGGTGCCGCGGGCGGTGAGCAGGACGAAGCGAGGGGCGCGGTCGGCGACCCGGCGGGCCACGTCCTGGATGCGCGGGGCGCCGGTGCCGAGGAGACGCCGGAGCACGTCGGGCTGCTCGTGCATCTCCCGCGTCATGATCCGGCCGGGGCGCTCCGGGTCGGACGGAGTGGCGTTCATACGGGCACCTCCGGTGGGGCGACGGGGACCGGGGCCGGGCCTGGGTTCTGTCCCGGGCACCTTCCACTGTGGCCGCAGGGGGCCCGCGCCGCCTACCGGACGCTTCGAGGTGCCGAGCCACAGCGCAGCGCCGAGCATGGACGAAGACATGGACGAAGAGGTGTGGCGGAAGGCCTGACCGGCAGCGTCGCGCTCTGTTAGATTGGTCTATACCACATGTCATCCCGTCTCCTCTGACCAGAACGGCAGGCCCAGCGTGGAAGTTGTGATCGTTCCGGACGCCAAGGCAGCCGGCGAGCTGATCGCCGAGGCCATGGCCCAGCTGCTGCGGCGCAAGCCCGACGCGCTGCTCGGCGTGGCCACCGGCTCGACCCCGCTGCCCATCTACGAGGCGTTGGCGGCCCAGGTGGACGCCGGTGCGGTCGACGCGTCGAAGGCGCGGATCGCCCAGCTCGACGAGTACGTGGGGCTGCCGACCGGGCACCCCGAGTCGTACCGGGCGACGGTGCTGCGGCAGGTCGTCGACCCGCTCGGGCTGAGCGAGGCCGCGTTCATGGGGCCCGACGGCAGCGCCGCCGACGTGCAGGCCGCTTGCGAGGCGTACGACAGCGCGCTGGTCGAGGCCGGGGGCGTGGATCTGCAGCTGCTCGGGATCGGCACGGACGGGCACATCGGGTTCAACGAGCCGTGTTCCTCGCTCGCCTCGCGGACCCGGATCAAGACGCTGACGGAGCAGACCATCGCGGACAACGCGCGGTTCTTCGACGGGGACCTGAGCCAGGTGCCGCGCCATGTGATCACGCAGGGCATCGGGACGATCCTGGAGGCGCGGCACCTGGTGCTGCTCGCCACCGGCGAGGGCAAGGCGGACGCGGTGGCCGCGACCGTCGAGGGCCCGGTCGCCTCCGTGGTGCCGGCGTCCGCGCTGCAGCTGCACCCGCACGCGACCGTCGTGGTCGACGAGGCGGCCGCGTCGAAGCTGAAGCTCGCGGACTACTTCCGGCACACGTACGCCAACAAGCCGGAGTGGCAGGGGCTGTAGGCCCACCAGTCATTCAAGCCCCTGCGGCGATTGAGCAGCGGGGTCCGGGGCAGAGCCCCGAGACCTCGCCGCCGGTGGCCTCAAACCCCGACGATCGCCTCCGCCGCGGCGACCCCGCAGACCCGTGCCGCGCCGTGCGTCGCCACGTGCAGCGCTCCCCGCGGCGCGGCCTGCGGCACGCCCATCTCCACGACGACCGTGTCCGGGCGGGCGGCCAGCAGGTCGTCCAGGGCCCGGGACATCCACGGGTGCCGGTGCTCGTCGCGGACCACCGCCACCACTCGCCGCTCCCCCGCGGCGGCCAGGGTGGCGGGGCCCGCGTCGGCGCCGGTGTAGGAGCCGGTGGTGGTGCCGGGCAGCAGGCGTTCGAGTTCGGCGGCGACGCCCCACGGGGTCTCGTCGCCGACCGCGATGTTGGCGACGGGCGTGAGGGCGGCGACGTGTACGGGGCCCGAGACCGGCGCGCCGTGCTCCCCGCGCGTCACCGTGACCGCGCGGCGCGCCGCGTCGAGCCCCACCTCGGTGTTGCCCTCCCGGGTCCCGGTGCGGGCCGACGCCGTCGCCCACTTCGACAGGGCACGGACCCGCGCGGCCGCGTCCGCGAGGCGTTCCTCCGGGAGTTCACCGGAGCGCACCGCGCCCACCAGGGCGTCCCGCAGCCGCAGCACCGTGTCGTCGTCGGCGAGCCCGCCGCCCACACAGATCGCGTCGGCGCCCGCGGCGATGGCGAGGACACTGCCGCGCTCGATGCCGTACGTGCCGGAGATGGCCTTCATCTCCATGCCGTCCGTGACGATCAGGCCCTCGTAGCCGAACTCCTCGCGCAGCAGGCCCGTGAGGATGCGGCGCGACAACGTTGCCGGGTATGCCGGGTCGAGCGCGGGCACCAGGATGTGCGCGCTCATCACGGCCCGTGAGCCCGCCGCGATCGCCGCCCGGAACGGCGCGAGGTCACGGGAGTGCAGCACGTCCAGGTCGACGTCGATGCGCGGCACGTCGTGGTGCGAGTCGACCGCCGTGTCCCCGTGTCCGGGGAAGTGCTTCGCACAGGCGGCGACGCCCGCGGACTGCAGGCCCTCGACGTACGCGGCGGTGTGCCGGGCCACGAGGGCGGTGTCCGCGCCGAAGGAACGTACGCCGATCACCGGGTTGTCCGGGTTGGCGTTGACGTCCGCGGAGGGCGCCCAGTTGAGGTTGACCCCGCACTCGGCGAGGCGGTGGCCGAGCTCGGCGGCCACCGCGCGGGTCAGCGCCGCGTCGTCGACCGCGCCGAGCGCGTGGTTGCCCGGGAAGGACGAACCGGTACGCACCTCCAGGCGGGTGACGTCGCCGCCCTCCTCGTCGATGGCGACCAGGACGTCATCGCGCTCGGACCGCAACTGGGCGGTGAGCGCGGCCAGTTGCTCGGGGGTGGCGATATTGCGCCCGAACAGCCCGACCGACGCAAGGCCCTCGCCCAGCCGGCGCAGCAGCCAGTCGGGCGCCGACGTGCCGGTGAACCCGGGCTGGAGGACGGTCAGGGCGTCGCGCGTCAGAGTGTCGGTACCACGTGTCAATGTCGTCATCTGGTGGCGTTATCCCTTCACGGCGCCGGATGTGAGTCCCGTGGCCATCTTCTTCTGGATGAACATGAAGAAGATCACCACCGGCAGAGCGATCATGGTGGACGCGGCCATCAACGCGCCGTAGTCGGTGCCTCGTTCGGTCGTGAACGTCATCAGCCACACGTTAAGCGTGTACTTCGAGTCCTCGTTCATGAGGATGTACGCGAACAGGTACTCATTCCACGCGTTGACGAGGGCGAAGATCGAGGAGGCGGCGAGGCCGGGGGCGAGCAGCGGGAAGACGACGCGGCGGAACGCGCCCATCCGCGTACAGCCGTCGACCATCGCCGACTCCTCCAGCTCCACGGGGATGTTGACCACGAAGCCGCGGATCATCACCGTGGCGAAGGGCAGCGTGGAGACGAGATAGACGACGATGACGCCCCAGTACTCGTTGAGTCCGCCCATCGCGTTGAGCTGGGTGTAGATGGGGATGAGCATCGCGGTCGGCGGCAGCATCTGGACCAGGATCAGCACCATGAGGAGCGCGCGCCGGCCGGTGAAGCGGAAGCGTCCGACGGCGAGGGCGGCGAGGGTCGCGATGACCATGCCGCCGACGACGGCGGTGATCGAGATGATGAGGCTGGACTGGATCGCGGTGCCGAAGTTCGGCTGCTTCACGGCGCGGGCGAAGTTGTCGAAGGTGATCGACGACGGCCACAGCGTCTGGTCGTAGGAGCGGATCTCGTGGTTGGGCCGCAGCGCCGAGATGACGAGCCAGTAGACCGGGAAGGCCATCACGACGGCGATGCCGAGCCCGAGAACGTTGTAGCCGAGCCTGGTCTTCTTGCGGTCGGGGCGCAGCCCCGCCTTGACCGGCGTCGTGGAGGCGCTCATTCGACCTCTCCTGTCTTCATGAGCTGGCGCAGGTAGTACACGGCCACCCCGGAGAGCAGCACAACGGTGACCAGGGCGATCGCGGTGCCCTGGCTGAAGGACGTCGACGTGAACGCCTTGGAGAAGGAGTAGAGACCGAGGGTCTCGTAGTCCGGTTCGGGCTTGTTGCCGCGCAGCAGCCAGATCTGCCCGAAGACGTTGAAGTCCCAGATCACCGAGAGCGTGGTGACCATGATGAAGACGGGCTTGATGACCGGCCAGGTGACGAACCGGAAGACACCGAGGGCGCTCGCGCCGTCGAGCTGGGCGGCCTCCTCCAGCTCCGCGGGGACCTGGGTGAGGGCCGCGTACAGGGTGATCACGACGAACGGGACGGCGCCCCAGATGACGAGCGCGGCGATGATCGAGAAGCCCTGCAGCGGGTCGAGGAACCAGTTGTGTCCGAGGAAGTCCTCGCCGGCGACCTTGGCGATGAGCGTGTTGATCAGGCCGTAGTCGGAGTCGGCGAGCCAGCGGAAGATCGAGGAGGCGACGAGCAGCGGCATCGACCAGGCGGCGATCAGGGCCGTGGTGAGCGTGAGCCGTACCCAGGTCGACACGCGCAGCATCAGCAGGGAGATCAGCAGGCCGATCGCCATGGTGAGCGCGACGCAGACCACCATGAAGACCACCGTGCGGACGGTGACCTGCCAGAACTCCGCGTCGCCGAGGATGTTGGTGAACTGGTCGAAGCCGACCCACGGCGGGCTCTCGCCCGTCCACAGCTCGCGGCGTCCCATGTCCTGAAAGGACATGATCACGGTCTTGACCAGGGGGTACGCATAGACAGCGGCCAGCGCGACGATCGCCGGCAGGATCAGGAGGTAAGGGAGCGACGCCCCCTTCTTCCGCGGGGGGCGGCCGGTGCCGCGGGGACCCTTGATGCCCTTGGTGAGCACGTCCCCTTCCGGTGTGTCCGCCGTGAGCGGCGGCGGCCCGGCGGCCTTGGTGTCGGCGGCAGTCACGTGGCTGACCTTTCTCGTTCTCAACGGAAGGGGGAACGGCGGGGCCGATCGATGCCGGCCCCGCCCCTCGCTCCGGAGCCCTGGGTCCTGACGGACCTGAGGCTCAGGACTCCTTGTTGATCAGCTCGTCGATCTTGGCGTCGGCCGTCTTGGTCGCCGCTGCGACGGACTTGCCCTTGAGGACGTCGAGAAGCATGTTCTTCAGGACCTCCTCCTTCTCGATCGCGGTCCAGCCCGGGGCGATCGGTGTGAACCAGGCGCTCTCCACCGCGTTCGCCGCGGCCTCGGTCTCCGCCTTCTCCTTCAGCGGCTGCAACTGCTTGGTGTTGCTCGGCAGCACGTTCTTGGAGGTGAGGACCTCCTGGGACTTCCCGCTCGTGAACATGGAGATCCAGTCCTCGGCGAGGTCCGCGTTCTTCGACTTCTGGGTGACGGCGAGGTCGGAGCCGCCGACGAAGGACGGCAGGGTCTTGCCGTTCGGGCCCGGCATGGAGGCGACGGCGATCTTGTCCTTCAGCTTCGGGTTGCCGTTGGCCTTGCCGTCGACGACGGAGCCGGCCTCCCAGCCGTTGCCGTACAGGACGCCGGCCTTCTCGTTGGCCATCACGTTGGCGTGGTCCTGCTCGTCCTTGGTGATGTCACCCTTGTTGTACTTCTTCACCAGGTCGATGAAGTGCTGGATGCCTTCCTGCGACTTGGCGTCGGACAGGGTGCCCTTCCACTTCTTGGTGCCGTCGTCGTACGAGGCGATGCTGCCGCCGTACGCCTGGACGTAGGACATGGCGGCGTACCAGTAGCGGCCCGGCAGGTACAGCGAGGAGAAGCGCTTGTCCTTCGCGCCCTGCTTCGCCGTCTCCTTGTCCATCGCCTTGAGGAACGCGGTCTCGTCGGTGGGCAGCTTGTCGGAGCCGGTCGCCGACTTCAGCAGGTCCTTGTTGTAGATGGCGACGCGCGCACTGGAGTAGTACGGGACGCAGTACATCTTGCCCTCGAAGGAACAGGTGTCCTTGAGGCCCTTGATCCAGGAGTCGCTGTTGTCGTACTTCTTCGGGTCGATCTCGGCGAGCGCCCCGTTGAGGATGTACTGCATGGTCTCGGTGTTGCCGAGCTCGACGACGTCCGGGAACTTGTCGCCGCCCAGGGCGGTGTCGAGCTTCTTGGCCTTGTCCGCCCACTGCTGGTACGAGACGTTGACCTTGACCTTCGGGTACTTCTTCTTGAACTGCGCGTTGACGTCCTTGACCAGCTCGGGCCAGGTGCTCTGCGCGTCGACCATCAGCCAGACCGTGACGGCCCCCGTGCGGTCCTTCGGGTCCTTGCCGGCATTGCTGCCACCGTCGCCCCCACACGCCGCGACCGCGGACATCATGGCCGCGACGCCGACGGCCGCTATGAGCTTGCGCTTCATGTCACCCTCCTCAGGGATGCCTGCAACCCCCCACCCACAGCGATGACATACGGCGAGCACACGTCTGCGTACGCGGATCCGGCTGATGGGACTGGGACCTGATCTTTAATGGTGTAGACCAGTACGGGGAGCTTGGCCCAGACCAATAGGGCTGTCAAGGGTGGCCGAGAGAGGTCTCCGCGTCCGTTATCGGAACGACACCCGTGCCGCATCCGCCAAGCAGGGCAAGGGCGTTGACCGTGTACGAGTCCCCCCGGCGGGTGGACTAGACCAGACGGCCACCGGGCGGTATAAGGAGGGGTCACGGAGTCGCGTGGGCACCGGAGCCGGGAAGGCGGAGCATGAGCACCGACGTCAGCAGTGCGGAGAACGAGAGCGGGGCGCCCGTCCGCACCGCACGCGTGCCCAAGTACTACCGCCTCAAGAAGCATCTGCTCGACATGACGGAGACACTGCCGCCCGGCACCCCCGTCCCGCCCGAGCGCACCCTCGCCTCCGAGTTCGACACCTCCCGCACGACCGTCCGCCAGGCCCTCCAGGAGCTCGTCGTCGAGGGCCGGCTCGAACGGATCCAGGGCAAGGGCACCTTCGTCGCCAAGCCCAAGGTCTCCCAGGCGCTCCAACTCACCTCGTACACCGAGGACATGCGGGCCCAGGGCCTCGAGCCGACCTCGCAGCTGCTCGACATCGGCTACGTCACCGCCGACGACACGCTCGCGCAGCTCCTCGACATCTCCGCCGGCGGCCGCGTCCTGCGCATCGAGCGACTGCGCCTCGCGAGCGGGGAGCCGATGGCGATCGAGACCACGCACCTGTCGGCGAAGCGCTTCCCGGCGCTGCGCCGCAGCCTCGCCAAGTACACCTCCCTCTACACGGCGCTCGCCGAGGTCTACGACGTGCACCTCGCCGAGGCCGAGGAGACCATCGAGACCTCGCTGGCCACGCCGCGCGAGGCGGGCCTGCTCGGCACGGACGTGGGCCTGCCGATGCTGATGCTCTCCCGGCACTCGATCGACGGTTCGGGCCAGCCGGTGGAGTGGGTCCGGTCGGTCTACCGCGGCGACCGGTACAAGTTCGTCGCGCGCCTGAAGCGGCCCACCGACTAGCCGCCGGAGCGGGGCCAACTCCCCTGCCCGGTAACGGAGTAGACGCTTTCCCGCACGCGGTGTAGCGCAGCTCACATCCTCTGGCTTACGGTCCTCCCGTCGTCGCATGGACGGGGAGGACAGACCGGTGCGTACCGCTTCTCCTAGAACCATCGTTTTGTGGACCGTCGTCGCCCTGGTGGGCGCGGCCGGCTGGTCCGTACTCGCGCTCTCCCGCGGCGAGGATGTCTCCGCCGCGTGGATGGTGGCCGCCGCCCTCGGGTCGTACGCCATCGCCTACCGCTTCTACGCGAAGTTCATCGCGAACAAGGTGCTCAAGGTCGACGCGAAGCGGGCCACGCCCGCCGAGCGACTCAACAACGGCATGGACTTCCACCCCACCGACCGGCGCGTGCTCCTCGGCCACCACTTCGCGGCCATCGCGGGGGCAGGTCCGCTGGTGGGACCCGTGCTCGCGGCGCAGATGGGGTATCTGCCGGGCACCATCTGGATCATCGTCGGCGTGATCTTCGCGGGCGCCGTCCAGGACATGGTCGTGCTGTTCTTCTCGACGCGGCGCGACGGGCGTTCGCTCGGGCAGATGGCGCGCGAGGAGATCGGCCCGTTCGGCGGGGCCGCCGCCCTGGTCGCCGCCTTCGCCATCATGATCATCCTGCTCGGGGTGCTCGCGCTGGTCGTGGTGAACGCGCTCGCCGCGTCGCCGTGGGGCACCTTCTCCATCGCGATGACCATCCCGATCGCCCTGCTCATGGGCTTCTACCTGCGCGTGCTGCGCCCCGGACGGGTGTCCGAGGTGTCGCTCATCGGCGTCGCGCTGCTGCTGCTCGCGCTCATCGCGGGCCGCTGGGTCGCCGAGTCCTCGTGGGCGGACACCTTCACGCTCGCGCCCTCGACGCTCGTGATCTGGATGGTGATCTACGGGTTCGTCGCCTCGGTCCTGCCGGTCTGGATGCTGCTCGCGCCGCGCGACTACCTGTCGACGTTCATGAAGCTCGGCACCATCGCGCTGCTCGCCATCGGCGTCGTGGTCGCGCTGCCGACGCTGAAGATGGACGCGGTCACCGACTTCGCCTCGCGCGGCGACGGCCCGGTCTTCGCGGGCTCGCTCTTCCCCTTCGTCTTCATCACCATCGCGTGCGGCGCGCTCTCCGGGTTCCACGCGCTGATCTCCTCGGGCACGACGCCGAAGATGATCCAGAAGGAGACGCAGGTCCGGATGATCGGCTACGGCTCCATGCTGATGGAGTCGTCCGTGGCCGTGATGGCGCTCGTCGCCGCGAGCATCATCGACCCCGGCCTGTACTTCGCGATGAACGCACCCGCCGGAGTCATCGGCGACAGCGTGCAGTCCGCGTCGCAGGCCGTGGCCGGCTTCGGGTACTCGATCTCACCGGCGGAACTCGCGCAGGCCGCGAAGAACGTCGAGGAGTCGAGCCTGCTGTCCCGTACGGGCGGTGCGCCGACGCTCGCCGTCGGCGTCTCGGAGATCTTCTCGCAGGTCACCGGGGGCGGGCTGCGCTCCTTCTGGTACCACTTCGCGATCATGTTCGAGGCACTGTTCATCCTGACCGCGCTCGACGCGGGCACCCGCGTGGGCCGCTTCATGCTCCAGGACATGCTCGGCAACGTCTACAAGCCGTTCAGGAACATCAGTTGGAAGCCGGGGCTCCTGCTCACCAGCGCCGTCGTCGTCGGCCTGTGGGGCTACTTCCTCTGGGTCGGCGTGCACGAGCCGCTCGGCGGGATCAACCAGCTCTTCCCGATCTTCGGCATCTCCAACCAGCTGCTCGCCGCGGTCGCCCTCGCCGTCTGCACGACGCTGCTCGTGAAGTCGGGGCGGCTCAAGTGGGCCTGGATCACCGGGGTCCCGCTGATCTGGGACACCGTCGTGACGCTGACCGCCAGTTGGCAGAAGGTGTTCTCGTCCGACCCGCGCGTCGGCTTCTTCCAGCAGCGCTCGAACTACCAGGACGCCATCGACGCCGGGAAGGTCCTGCCGCCCGCGAAGACCATGGACGACATGCACACCGTGGTCACCAACTCCACGGTGGACGGCGTCCTTTCGGCCGCGCTCGCCCTCCTCATCGTCGTGGTGGTCCTCGACGCGCTGCGGGTATGCGTGAAGCACGTACGGAACCCGGGGTCGTCGAAGCTGAGCGAGGCGCCGTACGTCGAGTCCACGCTGGTGGCACCGGCCGGGCTCGTCCCCACGCAGGAGGAGAAGGCGGAGGCGCGCGATGCCGGCGTCGGCAGTGCTACGGGTGGCTAGGTATGTGCGCTGGTTCGTCCGGGAGTTGACGGACGAGAGCGCGTACGAGCGGTACGTGACGCATCTCGGGAAGACCCACCCGGGTGCGTCCGTGCCGTCCCGGCGCGACTTCGAGCGCATGCGGACGGACCGCCAGGAATCGGATCCCCGGCAGGGATTCCGCTGCTGCTGAACGGGCATGGAGACCCGTCCGTTATCCGGACGGGGGTTCCATAGATCAAGACTCTCGCTTAGATTTCCCGGGCGTTAAACATGAGATAAGTGGGATCTCTGATGAGCGAGGGGAACGGAACCGCGAATGTCCGATGCGCCTGAAGTGAAACAACCGGTGGTCACGCCGGTACGCGTGATCATTGCACTCTGTCTGGTCGCACCGTTCATCGCGATGCTCTGGGTCAGCTCCTACGCCAAGGTCGAACCGACCCTGATCGGCGTCCCGTTCTTCTACTGGTACCAGATGCTCTGGGTGCTCATCTCGACCGCGCTCACGATGATCGCGTACAAGCTGTGGCAGCGCGATCAGCGTGCCCGCAAGTCTGCTCAGTCGGCTGGAGGCCAGGCGTGAACGGCGGCGTCAACGGTGTCGCGCTCACCGTCTTCATCTTCTTCTTCGTGGCCGTCACGGTCATGGGCTTCCTCGCGGCGCGCTGGCGGAAGGCCGAGAACGAATCGCTCGACGAATGGGGCCTGGGCGGCCGCTCGTTCGGCACCTGGGTCACCTGGTTCCTGCTCGGCGGCGACCTCTACACCGCGTACACCTTCGTCGCCGTCCCCGCGGCGATCTACGCGGCCGGCGCCGCCGGCTTCTTCGCGGTGCCGTACACGATCCTGGTGTACCCGCTGATCTTCACGTTCCTGCCGCGCCTGTGGTCGGTCTCGCACAAGCACGGGTACGTGACGACCTCGGACTTCGTGCGCGGCCGCTTCGGCTCCAAGGGGCTCTCGCTCGCGGTCGCGATCACCGGCATCCTCGCCACGATGCCGTACATCGCGCTCCAACTGGTCGGCATTCAGGCCGTGTTGGACGTGATGGGCGTCGGCGGCGGCGAGAACACCAACTGGTTCGTCAAGGACCTGCCGCTGCTGCTCGCCTTCGGCGTGCTGGCCGCGTACACATACTCCTCGGGCCTGCGGGCGCCCGCGCTGATCGCGTTCGTCAAGGACGGCCTGATCTATCTCGTGATCGCGGTCGCCATCATCTACATCCCCATCAAGCTGGGCGGCTTCGAGCACATCTTCGCCGTGGCCGGCGACAAGTTCGACGCGGCGAACGAGACGGCGGGCAAACCGGTCGCCGGGCTCGCGCCGGGCTCCTCGGGCACCTGGACGTACGCGACGCTCGCCATCGGCTCCGCCCTGGCACTGTTCATGTACCCGCACTCGATCACGGCGACCCTGTCGTCCAAGAGCCGCAACGTGATCCGCCGCAACACCACGATCCTGCCGCTGTACTCGCTCATGCTGGGCCTGCTCGCGCTGCTCGGCTTCATGGCGATCGCGGCCGGGATCAAGGTGCAGAACGGGCAGTTGGCGATCCCGCAGCTCTTCGAGACCATGTTCCCCGACTGGTTCACGGGTGTCGCCTTCGCCGCCATCGGCATCGGCGCGCTGGTCCCGGCGGCGATCATGTCGATCGCCGCGGCGAACCTCTTCACGCGCAACATCTACAAGGACTTCATCAAGCCCGACGCGACCCCGGCCCAGGAGACCAAGGTCTCCAAGCTCGTGTCGCTGCTCGTGAAGGTGGGCGCGCTGGCCTTCGTCCTGACCATGGACAAGACGGTCGCCATCAACTTCCAGCTGCTCGGCGGCATCTGGATCCTGCAGACCTTCCCGGCGCTCGTCGGCGGCCTGTTCACGCGCTGGTTCCACCGGTGGGCGCTGCTCGCCGGCTGGGCGGTCGGCATGGTGTACGGCACGCTCGCCGCGTGGGGCGTCGCGTCGCCGACGCAGAAGCACTTCGGCGGCTCCTCGGCGGAGATCCCCGGCATCGGTGAGATCGGCTACATCGGCTTCACCGCGATCGTCCTCAACGTCGTCGTCACCGTCGTCCTGACCTTCGTCCTGAAGGCGGTCAAGGCCCCGGACGGCGTCGACGAGACGGCCCCCGCCGACTACACGGTCGACGCGGGCGACAAGGGCGTCCAGGTCGATCTGCCGAAGGTCGGCGCGGAGGCCGGTCACTAGGCGCGCGCTTCTGGCGAATGTGTCGGGCCCCTCCACTACGGAGGGGCCCGACACATTTTCCGGAAAGCGTTGCGGCCACGGCCGGGCGTCGCGTAACCATGGCGACGTGATCAGAACAGTGCGCCCCGATGAGTACGCCGCGCTCGGCGAGTTGAGTGCCCGCGCCTACCTGGGCAGTGGCCTCCTCGCGTTCGGCGAGGACGACTGGTACGCCGCCGAACTCCGCGACGTCGAGAAACGCGCCCGGCAGGCCGAGGTGCTCGTCGCCGAGGACCCGGACGGCCGGGTCCTCGGCGGCGTCACCTACGTCCCCTCGCACGACCACCCGTACGCGGAGTTGGCCCGCCCCTCGGAGGCCGAGTTCCGCATGCTGGCCGTCGATGTCGAGGCGCGCGGCAAGGGCGTCGGCGAGGCGCTCGTGCGGGCCGTGATCGAGCGGGCCCGGGCGGCCGGGAAGTCGGCGGTGGTGCTGTGCACCCAGCCGCTCGCGACCCCCTCGCACCGCCTCTACGAACGCCTCGGCTTCACCCGGATCCCGGACCGCGACTGGTCCCCGATCCCGGAAGTGACGCTGCGGGCGTACGAGTTGAAGCTGGCGGCCGACTGAGGGCTTGGACACGGGAAGGGGACACCGACACAACATATGGGGCTGAAGCGAAAGCCCGACACAACATGTATGCTCGCACTCGCTGTCACCACAGGGGAATCCGGTGCGAATCCGGAACTGTCCCGCAACGGTGTGCGTAGGCGTACAAAAACGCCCGCGTGAGTCCGATGACCTGTCGACGGCACGCCCGAGCCGACCGGCCCGGGCGTCGACGACGTCCGGGCCTCGCGGAAAGGGCCGGTGGACGAGGGCCCGCCATCGCGCGCCCGCGCTGCCACCTCCTCCCCGCAGGCCCCGAGCCGAGCGAGGGAGAGCCTCCACGTGACCATCGCGCCCGCCGAACCGGTCTCAGCCACCCCCCAGGACGGCCCGGGTGCCGCGCTGCTGCGCACCCTGACCGAGCTGACCACCGACCTCCCCGACGCCGACCCCGGCCGGATCGCGGCCGCCGCGCTGCGCGGCCGTTCGGCGCGGGCCGATGAGGCCGAGCTGCGCGATCTCGCCACCGAGGCCGCGGCCGGGCTGATCTCCGAGGACCCCGCCTACTCCCGGCTCGCCGCCCGCCTGCTCACCCGCTCCATCGCCGCGGAGGCCGCCTCGCAGGGCGTCACGTCCTTCACCGGATCGGTCGCCGTCGGCCACCGCGAGGGCCTGATCGCGGACCGTACGGCCGAGTTCGTACGGGTGCACGCGGCGCGCCTCGACGCGCTGATCGACGTCGCGGGCGACGACCGCTTCGGCTACTTCGGCCTGCGCACCCTGCACAGCCGCTACCTGCTGCGCCACCCGATCACCCGGCACGTCATCGAGACTCCGCAGCACTTCATGCTCCGCGTGGCCTGTGGTCTCGCCGAGGACGACAGCGTCCGCGCCCTGGACGAAGTCGCCGCGCTCTACGGCCTGATGAGCCGCCTCGACTACCTCCCCTCCTCCCCCACCCTCTTCAACTCCGGCACCCGCCACCCCCAGATGTCGAGCTGCTACCTGCTCGACTCCCCGCTGGACGAGCTCGACTCGATCTACGACCGGTACCACCAGGTCGCCCGCCTCTCGAAGCACGCCGGTGGCATCGGCCTCTCGTACTCCCGTGTCCGCAGCCGCGGTTCGCTGATCCGCGGCACGAACGGGCACTCCAACGGCATCGTCCCGTTCCTCAAGACCCTCGACGCGTCGGTCGCCGCCGTGAACCAGGGCGGCCGCCGCAAGGGCGCGGCCGCGGTCTACCTGGAGACCTGGCACTCCGACATCGAGGAGTTCCTGGAGCTGCGCGACAACACCGGTGAGGACGCGCGCCGCACCCACAACCTCAACCTCGCGCACTGGATCCCCGACGAGTTCATGCGCCGGGTCAACGCGGACCAGCCGTGGTCGCTGTTCTCCCCGGCCGACGTGCCCGAGCTCGTCGACCTGTGGGGCGAGGAGTTCGACGCCGCGTACCGCGAGGCCGAGGCCGAGGGGAAGGCCCAACGGACCATCCCCGCCCGCGATCTGTACGGCCGCATGATGCGCACCCTCGCGCAGACCGGCAACGGCTGGCTGACCTTCAAGGACGCCGCCAACCGCACGGCCAACCAGACCGCCGAGCCGGGCCACACCGTCCACTCCTCCAACCTCTGCACGGAGATCCTGGAGGTGACGGACGACGGGGAGACGGCCGTCTGCAACCTGGGCTCCGTCAACCTCGGCGCCTTCGTGGTCGAGGGCGACATCGACTGGGAGCGGCTCGACGAGACGGTCCGCACGGCCGTCACGTTCCTCGACCGCGTCGTCGACATCAACTTCTACCCGACCGACCAGGCGGGCCGCTCCAACTCCCGCTGGCGCCCTGTGGGCCTGGGCGCGATGGGCCTCCAGGACGTCTTCTTCAAGCTGCGCCTGCCGTTCGACTCGGCGGAGGCCCGCGCCCTCTCCACCCGCATCGCGGAGCGCATCATGCTCGCGGCGTACGAGGCGTCGGCCGACCTGGCCGAGCGCAACGGTCCCCTCCCCGCCTGGGAGAAGACCCGGACGGCCCGCGGCGTGCTGCACCCCGACCACTACGACGTACAGCTGACGTGGCCGGAGCGCTGGGCGGCGCTGCGGGAACGTATCGCGTCGGTCGGCATGCGCAACTCCCTCCTCCTCGCGATCGCGCCCACCGCCACCATCGCCTCGATCGCCGGCGTCTACGAGTGCATCGAGCCGCAGGTCTCCAACCTCTTCAAGCGGGAGACGCTGTCGGGCGAGTTCCTCCAGATCAACGGGTACCTGATCGACGAGCTGAAGAAGCTCGGCGTGTGGGACGCGCAGTCCCGCGAGGCGCTGCGGGAGTCCAACGGCTCGGTCCAGGGCTTCACTTGGATCCCCGACGAGGTCCGCGCCCTCTACCGCACGGCGTGGGAGATCCCGCAGCGCGGCCTGATCGACATGGCGGCGGCGCGGACCCCGTTCCTCGACCAGGCCCAGTCCCTGAACCTCTTCCTGGAGACGCCCACCATCGGCAAGCTCTCCTCGATGTACGCGTACGCCTGGAAGTCGGGCCTGAAGACGACGTACTACCTGCGCTCGCGCCCGGCGACGCGCATCGCGCGGGCCGCACGTTCGACACCCGTAACTCCTTTCCCTTCACAGCAGTTGGATGAAATGAACGATGCAGTTGCCTGTTCTCTGGAAAACCCGGAGAGCTGCGAGGCCTGCCAGTAGTCACTCGCTCCCCGGTCTGACGACCGGAGCTGGGTTCCGTCAGGAGTCAGCGCTGAGTGTCCAGCCCAGCCATCGCAAGGAGGTGTTCCGATGGTTCCGTTCAGTTCAAGTGAGAAGACCCACCCCTCCGTGCTTCCTCAGCGGCGGGCTCTGGAATCCGTGGCAGCAGACACGCCTGGGAGCAGGCACGAAACGGGTCACGGCCTCTCGGCTTCCGAGCCGGGCACTGGTGCTGAACATGGGCGAGGGGAGACGCTCGGCGGTTCACCTGCCGCCGAGCGCGTCACCGCCAACCTTTCGGTTGGGGAGAAGGCGCGTGAGCGCCATCCTGCCGTGTTCGTCCTGGACAAGCGCGGTCACGCACTACAACCCACGACACCCGCGCGGGCCAGGAAACTTCTCAGAGTCGGCCGAGCAGTTGTTGCCCGGCACACTCCATTCGTCATTCGACTGAGAGACCGAGCCGCAGCCGAATCCCAGGTCGATGGCGTCGAGCTCGGCATCGATCCCGGATCGAAGCACACCGGCATCGCCGTGTTCACCGAGCGAGCGGGTGAACGACGCGGCCGGTATGCGCTCCAGCTCGAGCATCGCGGATCCCAGATCAGGAAGAAGCTGGGACAGCGCGCGGTGTATCGGCGCGGACGCCGTTCGCGGAGCCTGCGATACCGCTCTCCCCGTTTCTCGAACCGGTCCCGGCCAGCCGGCCGACTTGCACCATCTCTCCAACACCGAGTGGACACCGTCTCGTCCTGGACCGAACGACTCACCCGATGGGCTCCTGTGCGCGCGGTGCACATTGAGCGCGTCGCGTTCGACACCCATGCGCTGAGCGCCGGTGTTCCTCTCGAAGGAGTTGACTACCAGCACGGCACCCTGGCAGGGACCGAGGCTCGCGAGTATCTCCTGGCCAAGTGGCAACGCCGTTGTGCCTACTGCGGCATCGACGGGGTACCGCTCAACATCGATCACATCCACCCACGCAGCAAGGGCGGCACCGACCGGATCGCCAATCTCACGCTGGCATGCGTCCCTTGCAATCAAGGCAAGGGCAATCGCCTCGTTGAGGAGTTCGTCAAGGATGAGGCGCACCTCGCCCAGATCCTGGCGCAGGCCAGAAGGCCGCTCCGAGATGTCGCGGCAGTGAACGCCACCCGCTGGGCGCTCTGGCGGGAACTCGACAATCGGCTGCCCAAGTCCCACTCCCTGGACGCGCTGGCCGTGGGCAATCTCCGCACTGTCACCGAATGTGTCACCTCGGTGTTGATCGTCCACTGCACCGGGCGTAGCACCTACGCCCGTACTCGTCCGGACAAGCACGGCTTCCCCCGCTTACGACTGCCGCGGCAGAAGCGGGTGTTCGGCTACGCCACGGGGGATCTGGCACGTGCCGTCGTGCCCAAAGGCAAGAACGCCGGCACCCACACCGGCCGCGTAGCGGTTCGCGCAACCGGAAGATTCAACATCACTACGTCCCACGGCATCGTCCAAAGCATCCACCACCGCCATGTCCGCCTCACCAACGAGCGGACGGCTACGGCTACTCCACCCGCCCCGAAGCAACACCCGGGGCTGATGGACACGGCACACTCCGCAAGAAAGAGTCCGCATGACCACGCCATCCGCCCGACCGAAGAACCTGCTCGACCCGGGCTTCGAACTGACCCTGCGCCCCATGCGCTACCCGGACTTCTACGAGCGCTACCGCGACGCCATCAAGAACACGTGGACGGTGGAGGAGGTCGACCTCCACTCGGACGTCACCGACCTCGCGAAGCTGTCGCCGGGTGAGCAGCACATGATCGGCCGACTGGTCGCGTTCTTCGCGACGGGCGACTCGATCGTCTCCAACAACCTGGTGCTCACGCTCTACAAGCACATCAACTCCCCCGAGGCACGGCTGTACTTGAGCCGTCAGCTCTTCGAGGAGGCCGTGCACGTCCAGTTCTACTTGACGCTGCTCGACACTTACCTCCCCGACCCGGAGGACCGCACGGCGGCCTTCGCGGCGGTGGAGAACATCCCGTCCATCCGCGAGAAGGCGGACTTCTGCTTCCGGTGGATGGACTCGGTCGAGAAGATGGACCGCCTGGAGTCCCAGGCGGACCGCCGCCGCTTCCTCCTCAACCTGATCTGCTTCGCGGCGTGCATCGAGGGCCTGTTCTTCTACGGTGCCTTCGCGTACGTGTACTGGTTCCGGTCGCGGGGTCTGCTGCACGGGCTGGCGACGGGGACGAACTGGGTCTTCCGCGACGAAAGCATGCACATGGCCTTCGCCTTCGACGTCGTCGACACCGTCCGCAAGGAGGAGCCCGAGCTCTTCGACGACGAACTCCAGCAGCAGGTCACCGACATGCTGCGGGAGGCGGTCGACGCGGAGCTGCAGTTCGGGCGCGATCTGTGCGGGGAGGGCCTGCCGGGCATGAACACGGACTCCATGCGCCAGTACCTGGAGTGCGTTGCCGACCAGCGCCTCCAGCGCCTCGGCTTCGCGCCGATCTACGGCTCGGAGAACCCGTTCTCCTTCATGGAGCTCCAGGGCGTCCAGGAGCTGACCAACTTCTTCGAGCGGCGCCCCTCGGCGTACCAGGTGGCGGTCGAGGGCTCGGTCGGGTTCGACGAGGACTTCTGACGGGCTCGGTTCCAACGGGCCGGTGGGCGCCGGATATTGAGATGCGTCACCCGCCGGCCCGTGGTCAGACTTACGGGGCATGACGGCACCCCAGGTCGCAGACGAAGTCCTCGCCTACTACTCCACCCACTTCGACGAGCACGCCCGGCTGGGCGCCTCCGCCGCCGGCGTCCTCGAACTCGTTCGTACACAAGAGCTTTTGAGGCGCCACTTGCCCGCCGCCCCGGCCTCGGTGCTCGACGTCGGCGGCGGTCCCGGCGCCCACGCCCACTGGCTGGTCGAGGACGGGTACCGCGTCCATCTCGTCGACCCCGTGGAGCGGCACATACGGGAGGCGGCGGCCGTCGGGTGCACGGTCGAGCTCGGCGACGCCCGCGCACTGAGCGCACCGGACTCCTCGTACGACGTGGTGCTGCTGCTCGGTCCGCTGTACCACCTGACCGAACGGGCCGACAGGGAACAGGTGTTGACCGAGGCACTGCGGGTCGTACGCCCGGGCGGGCTTGTCGTGGCCGCCGGGATCCAGCGGTTCGCGGCGCTGTTCGATCACGCCTCGCACGGGCGGCTGCATCTCGGCGGGCGCGAGGAGCGATCGGGGCGGGTCCTGGCGACCGGCAGGAACGAGGGCCGGGAGTTCACCTTCGCCTATTTCCACCGCGCCGATGACCTGGCGTCGGAGGTCCGGTCCGCCGGGTTCGACGACACCCGGCTGTATGGGGTGGAAGGGCCCGCCGACTCGATACTGAAGGCCGCCGAGACGGCCACCGGGCGGCAGGTCCCGCAGGAGTCCGACCTGTTCGCGTCGGCCCTGGCGGCCGCCCGGCTCGCAGAGACACATCCGGAGCTGCTGGTCGCGAGCTCGCATCTGCTGGTCTTCACGCGGCGGCCCGGTCAGGCCGCCTTCTCGTAGCGGGAGTGGTGCCCGTCGGTGTTCCGCGCGGCGGCGCGGAGCTGGCGGTCGATGCGGTGGTCGTGGGCCATGCCGTACAGGGACGGGGCGGCCAGGAGGAGGAAGACGAAGAGGACTGCGAAGTAGTTCATCGCTGTGTTCATGTCCTCTACTGTCCGCCCCTCCGCGGCCGCCCGGCAGTGGCAGGACCGTCAGCAACCCTCGAATTACTGCCACGTCTGCGGCACACTGGCAGACATGCTGAAAAACGTGGCCGCCGTGCTGCTGGACGGCGTGCATCCCTTTGAACTCGGCGTCGTCTGCGAGGTGTTCGGCCTCGACCGGAGCGAGGCCGGGCTGCCCGTGTACGACTTCGCGGTCGCCTCCGTCGAGGGGCCCTCGCTCACCACGCACGTGCCCGGCATGACGGTCTCCACCCCGTACGGCCTCGAACGGCTCGCGGAGGCCGACCTCATCGCGATCCCCTCGGCGGGCCGGCGGTTCGGCCAGTACCCGCCGGAACTGCTCGACGCGCTGCGGCAGGCGGTCGACCGGGGCGCGCGGGTGCTCAGCCTCTGCGCGGGCGTGTTCGTCCTCGGCGAGGCCGGGCTGCTCGACGGCCGCCGGTGCGCGGTGCACTGGCGGTACGCGCGCGAGCTCGCCGTCCGCCACCCGCGCACCCGGGTCGACCCCGACGTCCTGTACGTCGACGAGGGCCCGGTCATCACCTCCGCCGGGACGGCCGCGGGCATCGACGCCTGCCTCCACATCGTCCGCAAGGAACACGGCTCCGAGATGGCGAACACGATCGCCCGCCGCATGGTCGTCCCACCGCACCGCGACGGCGGCCAGGCCCAGTACGTGGAGCGCCCGCTGCCGGCGACGCGCTGCGACACGGTGGGCGGGGTGCTGGCGTGGATGGAACGGCACCTGGGCGATCCGGTGACCGTGGAGGAGCTGGCGGCGCGGGCGCACATGTCCCCGCGCACGTTCGCACGGCGCTTCCAGCAGGAGACCGGCACGACCCCGTACCGCTGGCTGCTGCGCCAACGCGTGCTGTTCGCGCAGGAGTTGCTGGAGGGCACGGACGAGACGGTGGACGCGATCGCGGCGCGCGCCGGGTTCGGCAACGCGGCGGCGATGCGCCATCAGTTCATGAAGGCGCTGGGCACGACGCCCAACGCCTTCAGAAGGACCTTCCGGGTGAGGCTCGCCTCCTAGGCCCTGCCGAGCAAGGCCCAGTCGAGCAGGGTCCTGTCGAGCAAGGGCCCTGCCAGGCAAGGCCCTGTCACCCGCGGTCAGCCGCGGGCCCGCACCCGCAGGTTCCCGTTCTTGGGACCGATGGTGATCCCCAGCTTCGCCGTCGCGTCCGTCTCGGGGGCCTGCTCGAACCGCCACCGGGACACCAACGTGCCCAGGATCAGCGTGAGTTCGACCATGCTGAAATGATCGCCCGGGCACTTGCGGTTGCCGGTGCCGAACGGCTGGTGCGCCACGTTCGCGGCGTCCGTGACGCGCTCCGGCAGCCAGCGGTCGGGGTCAAAGACGTCCACGTCGTCGAACGAGCGCGGGTCGTGCTGCATCGCGTACGGGCTGTAGACGATGTCCGTCCCGGCGGGAATGCGATACCCGCCGAGCTCCGTATCGACCCCCGAAACGCGCGTGAATATCCACACGCTGGGGCGAATACGCATCGACTCGGTAAGGAGATTCCGCATATATGCGAGTTCCCCGAGATCACCGAAAGCCACCTGCCTGTCGCCACCGGTAGCCGATTCAACCTCCTCGTACAATCGCCTTTCATGGTCGGGGTGTTCGGCGAGGAGTCCGAGCGTCCATGCAAGCGTCTTGGAGATATTCTCGCCGCCGGCCAGCAGGAGGGCGAGAACCTGATCGTGGATCTCTTGGTCGGTGACCGCTTCCCCGTCATCGTCGTGCGCGTCGAGCAATGCCACGAGAAGGTCCCCGGTGTCGATTCCCTCGGCGGCCTGAGCCCTTCGCTCGACGATGATCTCGTCGACCATGCGGTGCAATTCGGCCATCGCGCGCTCGAAGCGCCGGTTGGCCGGCAGAGGCAGCCGGTACAGCGGCCCGAAGGAAAGGATCATCCGCCGGTACATACCGGCGAAGACCGTGCCCATCGTCTCGCCGAAGCGGTCCGAGCGGTCGTCCTCCGCGTCGATGTGCAGCATGGCGCGGGCCGTGATCCGGGCCGCCAGGCGGAACATCTCGGCGTTGATGTCGACGGTCTGGCCGTCCTGCCAGCGGTCGGCCGCGGCCTGCGCCTCCTCCGCCATCAACGAGGCGTGGTCGGCCATCCGCTCGGCCCGGAACGCGGGCTGGATGGCGCGGCGCTGGCGCCGGTGCTTCTGCCCGTTACTGGTCGCCACGCCCTCACCGAGCAGCACCTCGAGCGTGTCCCACAGCGCGCCGCCGACGAGGAAGTCCGGGCTCTTCAGGAGCTTCTCGACCAGTACGGGGTCGCAGACCGCGAAGACCGTCTTGGGGCCGAGCCGCAGCCGGACCACGTCGCCGCCGTCCCGCAGTCGGGTCAGGAAGGCCAGCGGGTCACGGAGCATCTGCGGGGCGTGGCCGAGCAGCGGCGCGGCGCCGGGTGCGAGCGGCGGCAGCGACGCTCCCGCCTGGCCGGGTGCCGGGGTCGGGGGGGTCGGGGGGGTCGGGGGGGTCGGGGTCGACAGCATGGATTCCACGGTCATGCGCACTCACCTGCCTGTTCGGGGACCCGGTCGGGGACCCGGTGTGAAGCCTGCCTCGGGACGCGACCCGCGCCGGGGCCGGCGTCGGCACCGACCGGCTCGTCGCTCACGTACGGCGGATTGCTGCGGTCCTCCCAGTCGTCGACCTGATAGCGGCCCGATTCGTGGTGGAACCAGTAGACGGAACTGAACCAGTTCCGCATGTTGCCCAGACATGACCTCATGGCGACGGAGAGCTCTTTTCCTTTTTCTCCGAGAGCCTCGATGCCATTCGCGATGTTCTCGACCTCGACTTCCGCCTCAAGGAAATCGTCGACACACCCGATGACCCGGCGCCGCACTTCCGCGGCGGCTTCTGCGACGGAAAGCCCATCGTGCTCGATGAGGCTTATCCCGAGGTTGTGTAATTCGTTTCCCGCGAGTTCCTTGGGGAGGGAACACAGGTCGTTGTACCAGGCGGAGAAGTCCTGGACGGCAAGTGCCGCACGCATGAACGCCGGTGTTTTACGCACCCATGCCGGGAGTTCGTACTGCGCCGTCGCCTCGAGCAGATCTATCCAAATCCAGTGCGCGAAGGTCTGCCGGCGCAACTCTATGTACGCGTCCACGTCGGGAACGATCCCCGCCGTCCGGTTCCTGAACTCCTGGTCGTACGCGTCGATCACCGGGTGGAAGTGGCGGGCGAACCGCACGTTCCAGGTATGGCTCAGCGAGCCGTAGAACCGCTGGAGGCAGTCGGCGAACCCCGCGACCAGCGGATCCCTGTGATCCAGATGGAGCTCGGGCGCCTCGGTCGCCTCGTGCAACTGGGCGACGAGCCGCCGCCAGTTGTCCGCGCGACCGTGGATCACGTCGCGGTCGTGCCGGTCGTCCCAGGCGAAGAACCACGCGCTGTAGTCGCTGATCGTCGCGAGCAGTTCGTCGGGGGCGCCGATGTAGTAGCCCGCGACGAGGTCCGAATAGCACAGGTCGTCGGCATATTTGGCCACCTTGTCGGGCGGCATGAGCCCCATTTCCAGGAGCCAGGACCTGGTCCTTCCCTGGAGCTTCGGCCAATACGGGTGCAGCCGGCGAGGAAACCCACCCTCGATCACCGGAAGCGCCACAGCCGCCGGAACCGACGTATGTGAGAAAGCAGGCACGTAGTAACCCCTCTCTGTGGCCTGCAGCGCGCGCCTCCCGCTGTGCCGGTCGCGCGCCGTCGTGTATCCCCGCGCTTTCTATTCAGCACCATAACTGACCGCCTTGGGAACGGATTTGCTCCCCTCACTACCCCCCACTTCCTGATTCTTCACGCGGCATGACCGGATTCGGGCGGTACGCGGCCGGTCCGCACGCCCCTGCCCGAACATGCGAACGGCGCCCGGCCGGAGGTCACTTCCGTACCGGGCGCCGCTTGACGCCTCAACTCCCCCACGGGGAACAGCAGTTGCTCAGTCGTTGGGGACCACCGGGTAACGCGGCGTCCCCTCCTCCATCTGCTTCAACGCGTCCTTGCGCTCCCGCTTCGACAGCCGGTCGATGTACAGGTACCCGTAGAGGTGATCCGTCTCGTGCTGGAGGCAGCGCGCGAAGTAGCCGGTGCCACGCACCGTGATCGCGTTGCCCTTCTCGTCCCGGCCGTCGACCACCGCGTAGTCGGGGCGGGCGAGTTCGGCGTACGCCGTCGGCACGGACAGGCAGCCCTCGTTGGAGTCGTCGAGGCGCCGCTGCTCGGTGGGCAGCTCGCGCAGCACCGGGTTGCAGATGACGCCGGTGTGCCGCGCGCCGTCGTCGTCCGGGCAGTCGTACACGAAGACCTTCAGGTCCACACCGATCTGGTTGGCGGCGAGGCCCACGCCCTCGGCGGTGTGCTGGCTCGCGAACATGTCATCGACGAGCTTCGCCAGCTCGTCGTCGAACTCGGTGACGTCCCTGCACTCCTTGTGCAGCACCGGGTTCCCGACGACGGTGATCGGCCGCGACGTGCCGCGCTCCCGGTACGCCTTCTCCCGCGCCTCGCCGTCCTCGGTGTCGATGACGAAACCCTCGTCGTCCACGGGGAGGACCCCATCGGTGTGCTGCTGATCGGTGTCCTGCTGAGCCATGACGGACGCGAGCCTTCCTGGGAAACGGGGTGAGAATGCTGGTTAACAGGGTACGGGGGCCCAGCGGCGCGGCTCAGCACACCTCTTCGAGGTCCCGCCAGTCACGGGAGTCCGGCGAGTCCGCGACCCACCCGTCGAGCAGCCCGCGCACCAGAGAGGCCGGCGCGGCCACCCCGCACTCCCGCTCCGGCACCCACAGCTGCCCGTCCGTCCGGTGCCCGAGGGGCCCGGGGTGCCCCGGCTCGCTGTGGTCGTGCGGGTCGAGGTGCGTGCCGTCCCCCTCGTCGGACGGCATCCGCGACTCCGAGCACGTCCGACAGAGCAGCCGTACGGAGGACGACCAGTCCTCGGCGGCGAAGCCCGCGTCGGAGGCAAGGCGCTCCAGCGCGTCCCGGTCGTCCTCGGTGGCGGCCTCGAGCAGCACCACCCAGGTGGGGACCGGCGAGGGCGCCCACAGCTCGATCTCGTCGAAGACCGGGTACGAGTGCCCGGACGCCGTGGTCCGCTCGCCGTGCGGGACGCCGTCGTGCAGCACGACCTCGCCCCAGCGCCGCCCGGACGAAGGCAGCGGGATGGAGAGCAGCTCGATGCGCGCGGGGTCGAGCCTGCGCCCCCACACGACCTCCGCCTCGCCCTCCGGCGAGAGCCGCACGGCGGCGCTCCCGAGGTCCATCCCGGTCGGCTCCCCGGCAGCGGCGGCGCCGCCCGGCACCTTCAGCCCGTACGCCTGCCAGGCCCTGCGCGCGAGCGACCAGTCCTGCAGGGCGGTGGCGGCGATGCCCACGTTCCACCAGTCCGGTGCCCCGCCCTCCTTCTCGAGCAGGGCGACGGCCCGCAGGCCCGTGGTGCGGGCCTGCTCCCAGTCGTGCCGGAACTTGTGCAGCAGCGCGAGGTTGAACCAGGACTCCGACAGCCAGGGCTCCAGGTCCGCGGCCCGCGTGAGAAGCGCTCCCGCGTCCTCGTACCGGCCGTCGCCGATCAGCGTGAACGCACGATCCGTGGCCTGCCGCCAGGAGGCGGAGGGCCGGTGCCGTCCCTTGCCGAAGATCCTCACGATTCCCGCCTGCCGATGCTCGAGGCCTGGGCCCCCGGTCTCTGAGTTTCTGCGTGTTCTGCCTTGCTTCGCATCCAACCACGTACGGTCGGACGACCGCTCATTACCCATGGGTTACCCAACCGACCCTAGGCTCAGACCGGGCTTGCAAACCACCCTGGCCAGCGCTTCCACGACCTCCGGCTGGTACTCCCGGCCCGTGGCCAGACGCAGGCTTTCCAGGGCCCTGAGCGGCCCCTGTGGTCCCTGTTCCCTGGCCATCTCGTCGTACGCGTTCGCTGTCCGCACAATCCGGGCGGTGAGCGGCTGCTCGCGGTACGGGTCGGCCTGCCGCTCGACCACCACGGCCACCTGGGTGTCCACCCCGGTCTGGCGGACGACGGCGCCGCCGAGGAGCGCTATCCGCCGCTGCTGGGCGGGCGGCAGCGCGGCGGTGGCACCCTCGGCCACCGGGTCGACGAGCGAGAGCTGCCCGATGTCGTGCATCAGCGCCGCGTACTCGAGCACCGACAGGTCCGGCTGGGAGAGCCCCAGGTCGCGGCCGACGGCCCGGCTGAGCGCGGCCACCCGGCGGGCGTGCCCGTGCGGGGTGTAGCCGGCGATCTCGGTGGCGCGGGCCAGTGAGGTGATGGTCTGCCGGTACGTGGCCTTGACCACGGCGTACCGGCGGAACGCCAACTGGGTGAGCAGCAGCGGCAGGCTGATCAGGGGCAGCGCCCACAGCCCGGCGACGGCGACGGCGAGCGCCATGACGGCGCCCGTCGCGCACACGGCCGACCCGATCCCGAGCATCGCCCGCAGCTCGTCGCGCAGCAGCGGGCCGAACGGCCAGCGCGTCCTGGCGTGCGCCATGGCGGCGGCCAGCACGGCATCGCACAGCGCGGTCAGCACCAGCAGCCCGACGAGCAACAGTGCGTAGTACGCACCGTCCCCGAACCACCCCGCCAACACGCCTTCGTTGTAGAGCGGTTGGAAGCAGACGGCGGCGAACCCGACGGTGAGCACGCGCCGCGTCACGTGGTCGAGCGAAGCGCCCTTGCCGCGTGCCACATGCGGTATGCAGCCGACGAGCGTGCCCGCGACGACGATCGCGACGACCTGGAGTCCGCCGTGGTGCGTGGGCCGCCCCGCGACTTCCCCGAGCAACGCGTACGCGAGTGCTCCCGCGGCCCCGAGCGGCGCGGCCTCCCGGTCCTCGGCGCCGCCCCACCGCGCCAGCTCCCCCACGGCGACGAGCAGCCCGAACGCCAACGCGTTCCCCCGCTCGACGACGCCGTGCCACACGGTGTCCCCCAGGGCCGCGGAGGCGACCACCACGGCGATCCCGAACACCACCACGAGCAGCCCTGGCACCCGCCCCGGCCGGGGAAGGCCGTCCCTCTCGGCGCGGCGCTCCGGATCCGACGCCGTCACAGGGACGCCGCCGGCGGGACGGCGACGCTTTCCGGACGGGGCGGGGGCACCACCGCCTCGTCCGCCGTGACCACGGGATGCCACCCGTCCCGCTCCAGCACCCGCACCAGCGCCCCGACCATCAGCGGATCGAACTGCGACCCGGCACACCGCTCCAACTCCGCCAACGCCACCGCGACGGGCCGCGCCCGCGAATACGTCCGCGTGGAGGTCATCGCGTCGAACGCGTCCGCCACCGCCACCACCCGCGCGAACTCCGGAATCTGCGCTCCCGCGAGCCCGTACGGATATCCGCTCCCGTCGAGCCGCTCATGGTGGTGCAGGATCGCCGACCGCGCCTCGCCCAGGAACGCGATCCCCCGCACCATCTCGTGCCCGTACTCGGGATGCAGCTGAATGACCTCGCGCTCCTCGGGTGTCAGTGGCCCGTCCTTCCTCAACAACCGTGTGGGCACGCCGAGTTTCCCCACGTCGTGCAGGATTCCGGCGAACCGCAGCGCCTCCACCCGCTCCCCCGCCATGCCGAGCTCGCGGGCGATCAGCATCGACGCCTGCCCGACCCGCTCGCTGTGCCCGCGCGTGTACCCGTCCTTGATGTCGACGGCCTGCACGAGCGCCCGGATCGTGGCCTGGTGGGCCGACCACTCCCGCTGGTACTGGGCGAACACCCAGCAGGAGATGTACATCGGCAGGAGCACGAGCAGCGCGGCGAGCGGACCGTACGAGCTCGTCCACATCGTCGCCATCACGAGCCCGGCCAGCCCGTGCGCGGCCACCGGCGCGAGCATCCGCAGGAAGAGTCCGCGCCAGGCGCTGCGCACCGGGACCCGCTCCGCGGTGGCGAGCACGCCCCCGTCGAGCACGGTGAGCGCGACACAGAACGCGAGGACGGCGGCGCCACCGGGCAGGAGCGCGTACGGGAACCGGGGGTCGGCGACGGCGTCGGGCCCGCCGAGCGCGCCGAAGACCCGCGCCGCGGCCCAGGAGGCGAGGGCGAGTTGGGCCGCGCGCCACACCTTGCGCAGCCACGCGGGCCGCCGCTCGACAGAGGTGAGCAGGGCGCCGGGCAGGGCGACGAGCGCGGCTGCGGCCGGGGGCAGCAGAAACGCCCCGGCGAGCAGTACGGGGAAGAAGGTGCCCATCCCCTTGGGCGCGCGCCGCCCGACGAGCCGGCAGCGGCCGAGCTGCTCACACCCCGCGTAGAGGAACGCGAGCAGCGCGACGCCGGGCCACGAGGTGGCGGCGGAGAACGCGGGGACGGCGCAGAGAACGGCGACACCGGCGGTCAGGAGCACATACGCACGGGCCACAGGCGGAACCGACCGCATGCCCCAACTCCCTCCCCAAGGCGTTCAGTTCAGGGAGGATAGGACGGGCGGGGAGGCGCTCGTGGGGCATCGCGGGGATTGCCGGGGCCCGAGGCCCCGGATTCGCACGATCGGGTGAACGAGCGGCTCAGGCGAGCGGGTTGCCCATGCCCTCTTCGGGCGTGACCTGGCCCGAGCGGATCACTTCGATCCGCCCCATGACCTTGGCCCGCAGATCGGTGGGCACGTCGTCATGACCGCAGCACCGCTTCACCAGCTTCTTCACGGCCTGCTCCAGGCCGTACTTCTCCAGGCACGGGGAGCACTCCTCGAAGTGCACCTCGAACTTGGTGCAGTCGGAGTCCGGCATCTCATGATCAAGAAACTCATAGAGATGGTCGAGGACCTCACTGCAGTCCGTCTCGTGCGGCTCTCCGCAGCTCATGAGCCCGAGCCTTTCGCTTCGTTCGACTCTCCGGCACCAGCCGGGACGAGCCCGCGGTCACGGGCGTAGTCCTCGAGCATGCCGCGCAACTGGCGACGACCACGGTGCAGCCGGGACATCACCGTACCGATCGGTGTTCCCATGATGTCCGCGATCTCCTTGTACGCAAAGCCCTCTACGTCGGCGAGATAGACCGCGATGCGGAATTCCTCGGGGATCGCCTGCAGGGCCCGCTTCACGTCCGAGTCGGGCAGGTGGTCGAGCGCCTGCGACTCGGCGGAGCGCAGACCGGTCGACATGTGCGACTCGGCGCGGGCCAGCTGCCAGTCCTCGATCTCCTCGGCGGCACTGCGCTGGGGCTCGCGCTGCTTCTTGCGGTACGAGTTGATGAAAGTGTTCGTCAGGATCCGGTACAGCCACGCCTTGAGGTTCGTGCCCTCACGGAACTGGTGGAACGAGGCGTACGCCTTCGCGTACGTCTCCTGCACCAGGTCCTCGGCGTCGGCCGGGTTGCGCGTCATGCGCAGGGCCGCCGAATACATCTGGTCGAGGAATTCCAGCGCGTCCCGCTCGAAGCGCGCGTTGCGCTCGACGGTGCTCTCGCTCCTGCTCTCCTCGTTCTCAGGGGAGTCCGGGCGCTCGTCCGCGTGGCCGTGCTCGGTCCCTGCGTCGGTCCCTGTGACCGGACCCACCTCCTCCAACGACGTCGCGGAGCCAAACGAGACCCCGCTCGAATCGGAGGATAGACGACGATCCGGTCCGCCCGCCGCCCGAACAGGGGCGGTCTTGGCCGCGCTCAGCACGCTCCACTCCAGGTCAGGAGCGGTGGCACGGCTGGGGCAAGCGACTGAACCCATGCGGCGGACTTCCTCTCGTACGAACTCTGTGCACCGACAGTGGGCACAACAGTCGTCCCGCCCTCAACATTCCCGGCCGCTAGACGAGTGACCCGGTCCACTTCGTGACCGCGTCGGTGATGACGGCGAGGGCCTCGTCCTGGGTGATGTCCGCGCGCTTCGGGACGGCGAACCCATGGTCCCCGTAGGGGACTTCGGTGAGTTCGTACGCGCCGGACCCGGGGAATTCGGCGGGCCTGCCGAAGGGGTCGTTGCCGCCCTGTACGACGAGGGTGGGCACGCCGGCGCCGAGGAGTTCGTCGGCGCGGGACTTCTCCGGCTTGCCCGGGGGGTGCAGCGGGAAGCTGAGCGCGAGGACGGCGGCGGCGCCGAGCTCCCCCGCGGTACGGCAGGCGACGCGGGCGCCGGCGCTGCGGCCCCCGGCGATCACCGGGAGTCCGGGCTTCTCCAGAGCGGGCCAGATGCCCCGCCACCCCGTGTCGAGCGTCTTCGGGGCGGGCGCGAGCTTCTTCCCCGCGACGCGCCAGGGCTGCTCGACGAGCGCGACGGTCACTCCGTGGGCGGGCAGGGTCGCGGCGAGGGCCTGGAGGTCACGAGCCTCAATGCCGCCTCCGGCGCCATGGCTCACGGCCAGGACCAGTTTCGGCTTCTCGGCGGGATACCAGGTGATGCGGGCGTCGCCGGTTTCGGTGGGAACGAGTTCAGTGGTGCTGGTCACCCGGCCATCGTGCACCGCGGGCGCCGCCTAGAACAGCGTCCCCTCCTCGGGTCCCTCCAGTTCCTTCAGCAACTCGGGACCGTTGTTGCGCACATTGCTCACCGCCGTGGACACGGGATACGCGCGCATCAGCCCCTCCGGAGGAGGGGCGAGGAGCGTGCGGAGGTCCTCCACGTCCGTACGGGCCGGGTCCAGCCAGTCGTCCCACCGGTCCGGCGTCAGCATCAGCGGCATCCGGGGGTGGATGTCGGCGAGCGTCCGCGGCCCGTCCTCCGGCGCGACGCCGAGCGGCGCGGTCTCCGCCTCGGTGGTGATCACGGAGCACGTCACCCACCAGGCCAGCGGGTGCTCGTCCGGGAGCGTGCGGTCGTGCCAGAACTCGTAGAGCCCGGCCATCGCGAAGACCGAGCCGTCCGCGGGCGTCACGAAGTACGGCTGCTTGCGCGGCCGCTTCTTCTTGCCCTCGACCTCCAGGTCGCGCTCGGCGGCCGCGGTCACCCACTCGTAATAGCCGTCGGCGGGCATGATGCAGCGCCGTGTGGTGAAGGCCTTGCGGAACGAGGGCTTCTCGTGCACGGTCTCGGCCCGCGCGTTGATCATGCGGGCCGCGCCCTCCGGGGTCCTGGACCACGACGGCACGAGCCCCCACTTGAGCTTGCGCAGCTGGCGAACCGGACGCGGGTCATCGGCGTCTTTCACCGGGCGGTCGAGAACCGCGTAGACCTCCTTGGTAGGAGCCACATTGAAGTCACCCTCGTAGGCCTCCTCCGGCTCCCACTTCTCGATCTCAAAGATTCCTGCGAGATCCTCGGGCCTGCGACTCGATGCATAACGTCCGCACATACGTGCCACAGTGCCAGAGCGCGAAGCCGCCCGACCACCCATCCTCAGCACCGAACGGGAGCGCCGGAAAACATGGACGCCAGCCTCTGGGACCGGATCTTCGGAACCCAGTCCGACCCCGACCAGTGGGTGACGATCGCCACTGCCGTCGTCGCGCTCGCCGCGATCGTCCCGCACACCGTCTGGCGGCTGACCCGGAACGCCATCACGATCGCCCACGAGGGCGGCCACGGCCTGATCGCGCTCCTCATGGGCCGCAGGCTCGACGGCATCCGGCTGCACTCCGACACCAGCGGCCTCACCGTCAGCCGGGGCAAGCCGACCGGGATCGGCATGGTCCTGACCGCGGCCGCCGGGTACACGGCCCCGCCACTGCTCGGCCTCGGCGGCGCGGCGCTGCTCTCCGAGGGGCACATCACGCTGCTGCTGTGGCTGGCCACGGCGCTGCTCGTGGTGATGCTGGTGATGATCCGGAACGCGTACGGGGCGCTCACCGTGGTGATCACGGGCGGCGCCTTCCTCCTCGTCTCCTGGCTCGCGGGGCCGCAGGTCCAGGCCGCCTTCGCGTACACCGTCGTCTGGTTCCTGCTCATCGGCGGCGTACGCCCCGCCTTCGAGCTGCAGCGCAAGCGCCACAGGGGAGGCGCGGGCGACTCCGACGCCGACCAGCTCGCGCGCCTCACGCACGTCCCCGCGGGAATGTGGCTGTTTTTCTTCCACGCCGTCTCACTGTGCTCACTGCTCGGCGGTGGTCGCTGGCTGCTGGGGCTGTGAGCAGGTGCCTTCCCGGGGGCCGACTAGAGTTGGGGCATGACCACGAACCCGGCCCACACCGCCCTCTGGCCCGCTCCTCTCGCGAGCGGGGCCGTCGACGCGACTGTTCAGGTGCCGGGGTCCAAATCCGTCACCAACCGGGCACTCGTGCTCGCCGCGCTCGCCGCGGAGCCGGGCTGGCTGCGCCGCCCGCTGCGCTCCCGCGACACGCTGCTGATGGCGGGCGCGCTGCGCGAGCTGGGTGTGGGCATCGAGGAGACGGTGTCTTCGAGCTCCTCCGTCGCGGGGGGCCCCGACGGGTCCGGTGAGGCGTGGCGCGTCATCCCGTCCGGCCTTCAGGGGCCCGCCACGGTCGACGTCGGCAACGCGGGCACCGTGATGCGCTTCCTGCCTCCGGTCGCCTCGCTCGCCGACGGGCCGATCCGGTTCGACGGTGACCCCCGTTCGTACGAGCGCCCGCTGCACGGCGTGATCGACGCGCTGCGCGCTCTCGGCGCCCGGATCGACGACGAGGGGCGCGGCGCGCTGCCGCTGACGGTGCACGGCGGGGGCGCCCTGGAGGGCGGCCCGGTGGAGATCGACGCCTCGTCGTCGTCCCAGTTCGTTTCGGCCCTGCTGCTGTCGGGCCCGCGCTTCAACCAGGGAGTCGAGGTCCGGCACACGGGCTCGGCGCTCCCCTCCATGCCGCACATCCGTATGACGGTCGACATGCTGCGGGCGGTCGGCGCCCAGGTCGACACCCCGGAGTCGGGCGGCGAGCCGAACGTGTGGCGGGTCACGCCGGGCGCCCTGCTCGGCCGGGACATCACCATCGAGCCGGACCTCTCGAACGCGCAGCCGTTCCTGGCCGCGGCCCTGATCACCGGCGGCAAGGTGACGATCCCCGACTGGCCGGAGCACACCACGCAGCCCGGCGACGCGCTGCGCGACATCTTCACGCAGATGGGCGGCAGCTGTGAACTGACCGAGCGCGGGCTCCAGTTCACCGGCTCCGGCAGCGTGCACGGCATCGACGTCGACCTGAGCGAGGTCGGTGAGCTGACCCCCGGCATCGCCGCGGTGGCCGCTCTGGCCGACTCCCCGTCCACCCTGCGCGGCGTCGCCCACCTGCGACTGCACGAGACGGACCGGCTCGCCGCCCTCACCAAGGAGATCAACGGGCTGGGCGGTGACGTGACGGAGACCGCCGACGGTCTGCACATCCGCCCGCGCAAGCTGCACGGCGGGATCTTCCACACGTACGACGACCACCGCATGGCCACCGCGGGCGCGATCATCGGCCTCGCGGTCAAGGACGTACAGATCGAGAACGTGGCGACCACCGCGAAGACGCTGCCGGACTTCCCCGACATGTGGGCCGCGATGCTCGGGACCGACCGGGCCTAGGGGCACACCGCGATGCGCCGCTACGGCAAGCACACCGACGAGGACGACATCCGCCAGCGCCCGAACCGCAAGGGCAACCGGCCGCGGAGCAACATCCGACCCAAGCACGAGGACGCGGCCGAGGGCATGGTCCTCACGGTCGACCGCGGCCGTCTCACCGTCCTCATCGACGACGTCCCCGTGACCGCGATGAAGGCCCGGGAGCTGGGCCGCAAGGCGGCGGTCGTGGGCGACCGGGTCTCCGTCGTCGGCGATCTGTCCGGCAAGAAGGACACCCTCGCGCGCATCGTCCGCATCGAGGGCCGCAGCTCCCTGCTGCGCCGCACGGCGGACGACGACGACCCGTACGAGCGGGTGGTCGTCGCCAATGCCGACCAGCTCGCCATCGTCACCGCGCTCGCCGACCCCGAGCCGCGCCCGCGCATGATCGACCGCTGCCTGGTGGCCGCGTTCGACGGCGGCCTCACCCCGCTTCTCGTCCTGACGAAGTCGGACCTGGCCCCGCCGGACCAGATGCTCGACCTGTACGGGGCGCTCGACATCCCGTACGTCGTCACCAGCCGCGAGGAGCTGGAGGACGGCACGGCGGTGGCCCGGGTGCGCGAGCAGCTCGACGGGAAGATCACGGCGTTCGTCGGCCACTCCGGCGTCGGAAAGACGACGCTGGTCAACGCCCTGGTGCCGGACGATCAGCGGCGTACGACGGGGCATGTCAACGCGGTGACCGGGCGCGGCCGGCACACGACGACGTCGGCGCTCGCGCTGCCGTTGTCGGGGGACGCGGGCTGGGTGGTCGACACGCCCGGCGTGCGGTCGTTCGGGCTGCACCACGTGGACCCGTCGCGCGTCATCCACGCCTTCCCGGACCTGGAGCCGGGCACGGAGAACTGCCCGCGCGCGTGCAGCCACGACGAGCCCGACTGCGCCCTGGACGCCTACGTGGCGGAGGGGCACGCGGATCCGGCCCGGCTGTACTCGCTGCGCCGCCTCCTTGCGACACGGGAGCGCCGGGAGGGCGACTGAGCTCGCACGTGTTTGCCGCCGCGTCACACAGGTAAGGGCATAATCGCACCAAGCCGGACGCAAGATCACAGACATTCAGAGATCAGTGGAACGCGGGAGGCACAAGGACATGGCGTGGCTGCTGGTCGTCGTCGCGGGGATCCTGGAGACCGGGTTCGCCGTCTGCCTGAAGCTCTCCCACGGCTTCACGCGGCTGTGGCCAACGGTCGCGTTCGCCGCGTTCGCCCTCGGCAGCTTCGGGCTCCTCACGCTCTCCCTGAAGAAGCTCGACGTGGGTCCCGCCTACGCGGTGTGGACGGGCATCGGCGCGGCCGGCACGGCGATCTACGGCATGGTCTTCCTCGGCGACGTGGTCTCGGTCCTCAAGCTCGTCTCGATCAGCCTGGTGATCGCGGGCGTGATCGGCCTGCAGCTCTCGGGCTCGGCGCACTGAGCGTCCTACCGGCGTACGACCTCGCGCACCATCCGCGCGACCCCGCCCTCGCCCGGCGGGGCCATCACGCACGACAGCGCGAGCCGCACCGCCACCTCGCAGTCCCGCGCCAGCGCCTCCGCCTCGCTCTTCGCCGCACCCGGCACCCCGAGCGCGACCACGCTCCGGTCCCGCACGGCGACCACGAAGTCGCCGGGCCCCGGCAGCGGCCCGTCCGCCCTGCGCTGGGCCGGCACGGACGAGGAGGACGGCACGGCGGACAGCGTCGGTGAGGGCAGGCGCTCGCTCCAGCATCCGGTGAGCGCGGCCCGCACGAGCGGATTGCGCCGCGCGCTGACGACGGTCCACTCGGCCACTCCGTCGAGCCCGCCCTCCTTCAACGCCCGGTCCACACCCGCGAGATACGCGTCGGCCTCCCGGCGCACGAGGGCGCGTGCGAGCCCCTCCTTGCTGCCGAACTCGTTGTAGAGGGTCTGCCGGGAGACCCCGGCGACCGCCGCCACGTCGACCATCCGCACGCCGCCCCACGGTCGCCGCGCGAGCGCCGTGTAGGCCGCTTCCAGCAGGGATTCCCGCGCTGCAGGCATCGTCGCCTCCCCGGTTCGCCGGGTTTCGTAAGGCCTGTGTGGCCAGAGTTGACGCGCTCGTACGCGGTGTCAAGGGCTCTCGTCGAGCGCACCGGGCCCACCGCCGGATCGGTCCCTGTAGCAGTCGGCGTACCTCGATCGATACTGTTCACTCATGCCCGACTACCAAGATGATCTGCGGCTCGCCCACGTCCTCGCGGACGTCGCCGATGCCGCGACGATGGACCGGTTCAAGGCTCTCGACCTGAAGGTGGAGACCAAGCCGGACATGACTCCGGTGAGCGAGGCGGACAAGGCCGCCGAGGAGTTGATCCGGGGCAACCTCCAACGGGCGCGACCGCGCGACGCGATCTTGGGCGAGGAGTACGGGATCCAGGGCACGGGCCCGCGCCGCTGGGTCATCGACCCGATCGACGGGACCAAGAACTACGTGCGTGGCGTCCCGGTCTGGGCCACGCTGATCTCCCTGATGGAGGCGGGCGAGGGCGGCTACCAGCCGGTCGTCGGCGTCGTCTCCGCCCCGGCCCTCAACCGCCGCTGGTGGGCGGCGAAGGGAGCGGGCGCGTACTCGGGCCGCAGCCTGACCTCCGCTTCGCGCATCCACGTCTCCAAGGTGGGCCGCCTGGAGGACGCCTCCTTCGCGTACTCCTCGCTGACCGGCTGGGAAGAGCAGGGCAGGCTCGACGGGTTCATGGACCTGACGCGGGCCGTGTGGCGCACGCGTGGCTACGGGGACTTCTGGCCGTACATGATGGTCGCCGACGGGTCGATCGACATGTGCGCCGAACCGGAGCTCTCCCTGTGGGACATGGCGGCGCCGGCGATCATCGTCGCCGAGGCGGGCGGCAGTTACACCGGGCTCGACGGGCGTCCCGGCCCGCACAGCGGCAACGCGGCGGCCTCGAACGGCCTGCTCCACGACCAGCTGCTGAGCTATCTGCGCGCTTCGGTGTGAGCGCGCGTTGAGCTACTCGCGCGCCTGAACTCGCTTCTCGCGCCCCCTTGTTGACACTCCCTTTACCTGCAACTCTGAGAGTCCCCCCACTTGTGAACTTGTGAACCGTTTCTCGTTCCCTACGGATTCGGTGCCACAAGTACCTCACACAGGAAGGTGGCTCCATCCATGCTCGTCCGTGACGCCATGAGCACGATGGTCCTCACCATCGGCCCCAACCACACCCTGCGCCAGGCGGCCCGGCTGATGTCCGCGCGCCACGTCGGCGCCGCCGTCGTCCTCGACCCGGACGGCTGCGGAGTCGGGATCCTGACCGAGCGCGACATCCTCAACGCCCTGGGCCAGAACCAGAATCCGGACCTGGAGACCGCCGGCTCCCACACCACCACGGACGTCGTCTTCGCGACCCCGTCGTGGACCGTGGAGGAGGCGGCCGCCGCCATGGCGCACGGCGGCTTCCGGCATCTCATCGTGCTCGACGGACAGGAGCCGGTCGGCATCGTCTCGGTCCGCGACATCATCCGCCGCTGGGCCCCGGCCCGGCGACAGCCCGCCCCGCTCCCGGCGTAGACACGACAGACAGGGCCGGCTCCCCGAAGGGAACCGGCCCTGTCTGCTCAACGGTTCTCGATCAGCGCACGTCGAACCGGTCGAGGTCCATGACCTTGGCCCACGCCGCGACGAAGTCCTTCACGAACTTCTCCTGGGCGTCGTCGCTCGCGTACACCTCGGCGAGCGCGCGCAGCTCGGAGTTGGCACCGAAGACCAGGTCGGCGCGGGTGCCGGTCCACTTGACCTGCCCCGAGGCGTCGCGGCCCTCGAACTCGTCCTGCGCGGACGACGTCGACTCCCACTGGGTGTCGATGTCGGTGATGTTGACGAAGAAGTCGTTGCTCAGCGTGCCCGGACGGTTGGTCAGGACGCCGTGCTTCGACTGGTTCGCGTTGATCCCGATGGTGCGCAGACCGCCGACGAGGACGGTCATCTCCGGCGCGCTGAGGGTCAGCAGGTTCGCCTTGTCGGTGAGCAGGAACTCCGCCGGGAGGCGGTTGGCCTTGCCCACGTAGTTGCGGAAGCCGTCGGCCTTCGGCTCGAGAGCCGCGAAGGACTCGACGTCCGTCTGCTCCTGCGAGGCGTCGACACGGCCCGCCGTGAACGGCACCTCGACCTCGACGCCGCCGTCCTTGGCGGCCTGCTCGACGGCCGCGGAGCCCGCGAGCACGATCAGGTCGGCCAGGGAGACCTTCTTGCTGCCTGCGGCGTTGAAGGACTCCTGGATGCCCTCGAGCACGCGGAGCACCTGCGCGAGGCTCTCCGGGTTGTTGACCTCCCAGCCGCGCTGCGGCTCCAGGCGGATGCGGGCGCCGTTGGCGCCGCCGCGCTTGTCGCCGCCGCGGAAGGTGGAGGCGGAGGCCCAGGCCGCGGACACCAGCTGCGGGACCGTGAGGTCCGAGGCGAGGATCTGCTGCTTGAGCGTCGCGATGTCGGAGGCGTCGATGAGCTCGCCCTCGCGCGCCGGCAGCGGGTCCTGCCAGAGCAGCTCCTCGGAGGGAACCTCCGGGCCGAGGTAGCGCACGACCGGGCCCAGGTCACGGTGGGTCAGCTTGTACCAGGCGCGGGCGAAGGCGTCCGCGAACTCCGCCGGGTTCTCGTAGAAGCGCCGCGAGATCGGCTCGTAGACCGGGTCGAACTTCAGCGAGAGGTCCGTCGTGAGCATCGTCGGCAGCCGCTTGACCGAGGAGTCCTCGGGGTCCGGGATGATCGCCTCGGCGTTCTTCGCCACCCACTGGTTGGCGCCGGCCGGCGACTGCGTGAGCTCGTACTCGTACTCGAAGAGGTTCTTGAAGAAGTAGTTGCTCCACTGGGTGGGCGTCTCGGTCCAGGTCACCTCGAGGCCGGAGGTGATGGCGTCGCGACCCTTGCCGGAGCCGTGCCCCGACTTCCAGCCGAGGCCCATCTGCTGCATGGGCGCGCCCTCGGGCTCGGCGCCCACGAGGTCCGCGTCGCCCGCGCCGTGCGTCTTGCCGAAGGTGTGACCACCCGCGATGAGGGCGACGGTCTCCTCGTCGTTCATCGCCATGCGGCGGAACGTCTCACGGATGTCGCGGGCCGCGGCGATCGGGTCCGGGTTCCCGTTGGGACCCTCGGGGTTGACGTAGATGAGGCCCATCTGGACGGCGCCGAGCGGGTCCTCGAGGTCGCGGTCGCCCGTGTAGCGCTTGTCGTCGAGCCAGATCTGCTCGGGGCCCCAGTAGACGTCCTCGTCCGGCTCCCACACGTCGGCGCGGCCGCCGGCGAAGCCGAAGGTCTCGAAGCCCATGGTCTCCAGGGCGACATTGCCGGTGAGGATCAGGAGGTCGGCCCAGGAGATGTTCTGGCCGTACTTCTTCTTCACGGGCCAGAGCAGCCGGCGGGCCTTGTCCAGGTTGCCGTTGTCCGGCCAGCTGTTGAGCGGGGCGAAGCGCTGCTGGCCCGCGCCCGCGCCACCGCGGCCGTCGCTGATCCGGTACGTGCCGGCGGAGTGCCAGGCCATCCGGATCATCAGCGGGCCGTAGTGCCCGAAGTCGGCGGGCCACCAGTCCTTCGAGGTGGTCAGCACCTCGGCGATGTCGCGCTTCACCGCCGGGAGATCCAGGGAGTTGAACGCCTCGGCGTAGTCGAACTCCTCACCCAGCGGGTTCGCCACGGCCGGGTTCTTCGCAAGGATCTTCAGATTGAGGCTCTCGGGCCACCACTGCCGGTTGCCGCCACCCTGCGTCGGGTGCGCGGCCCGGCCGTGCGCGACCGGACAACCGCCCGCCTCCGCGTTGGGGTCCGTGGCAAATTCTTCGTGATTCTCGGACATTGGGGGCCCTTCCCGAGTCGTCCTGTCGCTTGGCTATAGCCGAGTCTGATCCTACAATGGACAATGTCTAAGTCAAGGAAAGCTCCAAAGTCACACCCAATCGGGGTCTAGGCCCCCTCACTGTTAGGCTGGTCCTCATGAGTGACCTGTTGGAACGACTGCGCGGACGCGGCTGGCGTATGACCGCCCAGCGGCGCGTCGTGGCCGAGGTACTCAACGGGGACCACGTACACCTCACCGCTGACGAGGTGCATGCGCGCGCGACCGCGAAGCTGCCGGAGATCTCACGGGCCACCGTTTACAACACGCTGGGCGAGATGGTCTCGCTCGGCGAGGTGATCGAGGTCGCGACGGACAAGCGCGCCAAGCGCTACGACCCGAACGCGCACCGCCCGCACCAGCACCTGGTCTGCGACCTGTGCGGCCAGATCCGCGACGTCCACCCGACGGGCAACCCGCTGACGGCCCTGCCGTCCGACGAGCGCTTCGGCTTCACCATCTCGGACGTCGAGGTCACGTACCGGGGCCTGTGCCCGAACTGCGCCGCGAAGGCGTAGCGCTCCGCCCCTCACCCTCTTGGGCCCGCACCGTGTGGTGCGGGCCTTTTGCATTGCATGCGCCAACCACGCACCCCCTTCCACAATCTGACGGGCCGTCATATTCTCGCGAGCGCCCACGAGAATCCGCCGCACCCCGGAGGGCCCATGCACCCCAAGCTCCAAGCCCGCGCACTCACCAGGACTTTCGGCACCACGCACGCCCTCGGACCGCTCGACCTGACGGTCACTCCCGGCGAGTTCGTCTGCGTGGTCGGCCCCTCGGGCTGCGGGAAGTCCACCCTGCTCCGGATAGCCGCGGGCCTCACCCGCCCCTCCGGCGGCACCCTGGAGATCCGCACCACGAGCCCCCGCCCCGCGGCCATGATCTTCCAGGACTACGGGATCTACGACTGGAAGACCGTCCTGGCCAACGTCCGCTTCGGCCTCGACATCCAGAAGACCCCGCGCAAGGAGGCGAACGCCCGCGCCCGCGACTGGCTCGCCCGGATGGGCCTCGCCGACTTCGCCGACGCCTACCCCTCCGCCCTCTCCGGCGGCATGCGCCAGCGTGTCGCGATCGCACGGGCGCTCGCGGTGGAGCCGGAGATCCTCCTCATGGACGAGCCCTTCGCGGCCCTCGACGCCCAGCTCCGCACGATCCTCCAGGACGAGCTGCTGGCGCTCACGCAGACGACGCGGACCACCACGCTCTTCATCACGCACAGCCTGGAGGAGGCGATCGTCCTCGGCGACCGGGTCCTGGTGATGTCGGCCCGGCCGGGGCGCGTGATCGCCGAGCGCAGGCCGCCGTTCGAGCGCCCGCGCACCGGCGACATCCGCGACAGCCCCGAATTCACCGCACTGAAGGGCGAGTTGTGGGATCTGCTGCGCGGCGAAGTGCACCAGGAGGCGGTCCCGGCATGAGCGCGATCACCCCGACCAAGGCCACGGACGACCTGCTGGTCCGCGCCCCCGGCCCCGAGGAACTCCACCCCACCCGCGCACGGCGCAGGCGCCGCGCCCTCGAACTCTCCCTCGCGATCGCGGTCCCCGTGGTCCTGATCCTGCTCTGGCAGCTCGCGGCCTCCCAGTCCTGGATCGACGAGCGCATCTACCCGGCCCCGTCCACGATCCTCGCCGACGGCTGGCAGCGCGCGGCCGACGGCGAACTGTGGCCGGACGTCTGGGCCACCCTGAAGCGGGTCCTCGCCGGCTACGTCATCGGCACGGTGTCGGGCTATCTCCTCGGCCTCCTCATGGGCTCGATCGCCCTGGTCCGCGCGGCACTCGAACCCCTTCTCGACGCCCTCTACGTCGTGCCGAAACTCGCCCTCCTGCCGATCTTCCTGAACATGTTCGGCCTGGGCGAGGGTCCGCAGATCGCGCTCGTCGCGGCGACGGTCTTCTTCTTCGTATGGATCTCGACGATGGCGGCGGTCATCTCCGTCCCCGTCGGCCACCGGGACGCAGGACAGGTCTTCGGCGCGTCCCCCTGGCAGATGTTCCGGCACGTCCTGCTGCCCGCCTCGCTCCCCGCCGTCCTGGTCGGCGCGCGCATCGCGGCGGGCGTCGCGGTCCTGGTCATCGTCGCCTCGGAACAGATCGCCGCGAACGACGGCCTCGGCCACCTGATCTTCGACGCCCGCGCCCTCTTCCAGAACGACGTGATGTTCGTCGGCATCGTCTGCGTCGCGGCCCTCGGCGTCCTCTTCTCCGAACTGGTGCGCCTGGCAGGCCGGTTCCTCACCCCCTGGGCCCCACGCGACCGAGGCCGCGGCCAGTCCTGACGCCCACCATCCGCACCCTCGTACGGAGGCTCCATGCGCACCAGATACGTAGGTACGACCCTGCTCACGACCGGCGCCCTGCTCCTCGGCACCGCGTCCTGCGCCAAGAACGACACCCCGTCCGACGCGGCCGCCAAGCCCCGCGCGATCACGGCGGTCGCGGGCTGCGGAAAGGGCTCCTGGACGGATCCGGCGGACCGCTCCCCCGACCGCGAGCCGGCCCGCTGCGACAAGGGCGCGCCCGCCCCGGTCGAGCTCGGCAAGCCGCGCAAGCTGACCATCGCGACGGGCACGCTGAGCGCGGAGTACGTGGCCCCACTCGAAATGGCCGTCAAGAAGGGCGAGTTCAAGAAGGAGGGCCTGGATGTGAAGCTGAAGGTCCTCCCCACCCCCGACGCCCTCCCCCTCCTCGCCAAGGGCGAGATCGACGCCCAGTGGGCCGCCCCGGAGGCCGCGGTCATGAACGGCATCCTCGGCGGCTTCGACATCAAGTGGGTGTCCGGCAACTTCTCCCCCGACCCCAAGTCCAAGAGCGGCCTGTGGGTGCGCCTCAACAAGGGGCAGAGCGCGTCCCAGGTCCGGATGGCGGGCAAGAAGATGGGCACGCTGATCGGCAAGGGGTCGGTCGCCTCGTACCCGATGAACATCGCCCTGAAGAAGCACGGCGGGGGCCTCAGCAAGATCCAGTTCCAGCAGCTCGGCTCGGCCGACGTGCTGACCGGGCTGCAGAACGGCGGCGTCGACTCGGCCTGGCTCCTCGACCCGATCTGGCGCAAGGTCGACAGCGACAAGCGCTACGCGTTCCTCGGCGGCCAGCCCCAGGGCGAGCCGCTCGGCGGCCTCCTGTACGGGCCGAACCTCCTCAGCAAGGACCCGGACGCGGGCGTCGCGTTCCTGCGCGCGTACATCCGCACCGTGAACACGTACTTCCGGGGCGACTACAAGAAGGACCCCGCCTTCGTCGCCGAACTGGCCCAACTCCTGAAGACGGACAAGAAGGTCCTGGAGGAGACGCCGTCGCTGCGGATGGACTGGGAGATCCGCTCCGGCACGACGGACCGGCTGCAAGCCGCGTACAAGGCGGCGGGCGTCTCCGAGGGCGATCCGCTGCCGGAGTCGAAGACGGTGAACAGGAAGCTGTACGAGGAGGCCGTCGGCCACAAGCCGTGAAAACGCCCGAGGCCCGGATCCTTAAAGGATCCGGGCCTCGGACTTTCAGTAGCGGGGACAGGATTTGAACCTGCGACCTCTGGGTTATGAGCCCAGCGAGCTACCGAGCTGCTCCACCCCGCGCCGTTGTGTTCACAACTCTACGGCAGTACCCCCCACCAGCGCGAATCGCCTCCGCGAGCTACGCCGACAGCTCCTGACGCAACGCGTCCCGCAACCGCCCGGCCCGCTCCGCGACCTCCGCGGGGCCCAACTCGACCGCCCTGGACGCCCACTTCTGGCCCTCGGCCAGGTCACCACGCCGCGCGCACAGCAGCGCGAGCCGAAGCGCCGCACGCCCGTGCCCCGCACCGGCCGCCCGCGTCCACCAGAGCGCCGCCTCCGGCTCACTCCCCTCCCGGGCGAGCAACAGCCCAAGGTTGAACGCGCCGTTGCGCGAGCCGGCCTCCGCGGCCTCCCGGTACCACCGCGCCGCCTCCACCACATCGCCCCGCGCGGCGGCCAGCATCCCGACCCGCACCTGCGCCCGGCGATGCCCGTGCTCGGCAGCCCGCTCGTACCACTCCTCGCACTCGCTCTTCTCGGTGACGGGCTCCCCCAGCTCGTGCCGAACGGCGGGCGGCCGCCGCACGTCGAGCAGCGAGGCGAGCCGATACGCGGCCTCTCCGCTGCCGCCCCCGGCCGCACACCGCAGGTGCCGCTCGGCGGCCTGCTCGTCGCCCTCACGCTGCCGCGCGATCCCGGCCTGCAGCGCCGCCTCGGTGTGCCCACCGGCCGCGGCCCGCTCGTACCACTGCAGCGCGGCCGCCTCGTCGTCCCGACTCGCGTACAGGATCCCCAGGTTGAACGCCGCGTCGACGCTCCCGGCCTCCGCCGCCTTGGAGAACCAGGGCTCGGCTCCGACCGCGTCCCCGTTCTGCAGGAGCAGCACCGCCAGTGCGTTGGCCGCCTCGCGGTGACCCGCGTAGGCGGCGCGGCGGTACCAGCCCTCGGCCTGCGCAGTGCGCTGCTGTTCGGCGCAGAGCAGGCCGAGGTTGTACGCGCCGTTGTTGTCGCCCGCGTCCATGGCCGCGCGGTACCAGCGCTCGGCGGTCTGCGTCTCGCCGCGCTCGGCGTGCAGGGCGCCCAGCGCGTTCGCCGCGTTGCCGTCGCCGTCCTGGGCGGCCCGCAGCCACCACACGGCGGCGCTCTCCTCGTCGCCCGCGTCGCGCAGCAGGAACGCGAGGGCGCACGCGGCGCGCGCCTCACCGTCCTTGGCGGACGTCAGGTACCAGCGCCCGGCCTCCTTCAGGTCGCCGCGCTTCTCCAGGATGGAGCCGAGGTGCAGCGCGGCCCGCCGGTGCCCGCGCGCGGAGGCCTGCCGGTACCACTGCTCGGCTTCCTCCGCGGGGTTCCTGTTCTCCCCGGAGACGAGCACGTCGGTGCCGCCTTTCCGGTCGAGCGCGCGGGCGAGCCGGTAGGCGGCCTCGCGGTGCCCGCGCTCCGCGGCGACCCGCATCCAGCGCTCGGCACCGACGTCGCTGCGGTGCTCCAGAAGATCGGCGAGCGCGTACGCGCCCAGCGTGTGGCCGTGCTCCGCGGCCTGGCGCAGCCAGTACTCGGCGGCGGGCTCGTCGCCGCGCTCGCGGAAGTGCCGGCCCAGGGCGTGCGCGGCGGGCGCGGATCCGGCGACGGCGGCGACGCGCCACCAGCCGGCGGCCTCGTCCGCGTAGCCGCGCTGGTGGAGCAGGACACCCAGATTGTTGGCGGCGGCGCGGTCACCCTCGCCCGTGGCGGCACGCAGCAGAGGCTCGGCTCCGATGAGATCTCCGCGGCGCAGCAGCATGGCGCCGAGGACGCTCATCGCCTCGACGTCGCCGGCCTCCGCGGCCAGCCGCTGGCGTGCTTCTTCCGCAGCCTCGCCGGGTTCGTCCCGATCTGTCGGCTGCACAAACCGCCCTGTCTCCAACAGAGTTGCCTTGTCCCCCATAACGTCCATCGTCGCACCACCTGCAACCTGGGTACACCTGGTATACCGCAGCCAGTGAGGTCACTTCAGCGTTTTGTCGACATGCCCACAGGGCGACAAGTGAAACACAGTTTTCTCAACTCCCCCCGAGCGGGGCAACGTTCGCACACGCTTCGCACATGCCAGTGACTCATGACAACAGGGGCCGCGACGCACCGAAGGCCCGGAAGCCTTAGCTTCCGAGCCTTCGATCATCAGTAGCGGGGACAGGATTTGAACCTGCGACCTCTGGGTTATGAGCCCAGCGAGCTACCGAGCTGCTCCACCCCGCGCCGTTGTGTTCAAACCGTACCACGGTGCGGAGGGGGCATCTGACCGGTCAGCCGCCGGCCGTCTCCTTGTCGCCGCTGCTCTTGTCGTTCTTGTTGTCCCCTGCTGCCTTGTCCGCCTTGGTCTGCGCGTCCTCGGCACGCTGCAGGGCGTCCTGGAGCCGGTCCTGGGCCTTGCCGTAGGCGGTCCAGTCGTTGTCCTTCAGGGCCTCCTGGCCGTCCTTGAAGGCCTCGTCCGCGTCCGCGAGCGCTTCCTTCACCGTCGAGTTCTCCGGCGTCTCACTCGTGTCCCCGCCGGGCTTCTCCGGTTCGGCAGGCGTGTCCCCGCTCACGTCGAAGGCCTCGTTGAGCGCCTCGGACAGCGAGTCCGCGAAACCGATCTTGTTGCCGTACGAGACCGCGACCTTGCGCATGAGTGGGTACTCGGCATTGCGGCCCTGGGCGTAGATGGGCTCTACGTAGAGGAAGCCCTTGTCGAGCGGCACCGTCAGCAGATTGCCGTACAGGACCGTCGAGTCGGCGCCCTTCATATCGCGCACCCAGTTGGCCACGGAGCCCGAGGAGTTGAGCGTGTTCTGCACCTGCTCGGGTCCCGCGACCTTGTCCTCGGTGACTCTGAGCAGCCTTATGGCGCCGTAGTCCTTACTCGTCGCGTCGGCGTCGACCGCCATGAAGGCTCTGAGGTTGGGCCGCCCGCTCGGCGTGAACGTCGTCGTCAGCGAGAACTGCTGGCTGGTCTGACCCGGCATCTTCATGGACAGGTAGTACGGCGGGACCGCGCTGTTGTCCTTCTTGGTCGGGTCGTTCGGCACCTGCCATGCGTCGGACGCGTTGTAGAACTGGTTCGAGTTCGTCACGTGGTAGAGGCTCAGCAGCTCACGCTGCACCTTGAACATGTCCTGCGGGTAGCGCAGGTGCTCCTTCAAGGAGGCCGGGATCGCGCTCTTGGGCTCGACCGTGCCGGGGAACGCCTTCTTCCAGGTCTTCAGGACCGGGTCCTTGTCGTCCCACGTGTAGAGCTTGACCTCGCCCGTGCCCGCGTCGACGGTCGCCTTCACCGAGTTGCGGATGTAGTTGACCTGGTTCTGCTGGGCCACCACGGCGCGCTGGCTGTCCGCCTCATTGAGCGAGTCGGCGGTGCTGTCGCCCAGCGTCGTACGGGACGCGTAGGGATAGCCGTTCGACGTCGTGTAGGCGTCGATGACCCACTTGATCTTGCCGTTCACGACCGTCGGATACGGGTCCCCGTCGATCGTCAGCCACGGCGCGACGGCCTCGACGCGCTCCTTCGGAGTGCGGTTGTAGAGGATCCGCGAGCCGTCACCGATGGCTCCCGAGTAGAGGATCTGCGGCTCGCTGAAGGCGACGGCGTACGCGGCACGGTTGAGCGGGTTCGCCAGATTGACGCCGCCCTTGTCCTTGTAGCTGGTCGTCTTCTGAGTGCCGTCGTCCTGCTCGTAGTCCAGCTCCTTCTGCGGCCCACCGACGATCGAGTACTGCGAGGTCTTCTCGCCGTAGTAGATGCGCTGGTTGTAGTCGCCGAGGTCGCCGGTGGTCGGCAGGCCCGACTCGGTGAACTGCGGGGCGCCACCGGAGGTTGCTGTGCCCTTCGCCGTCACGGCTCCGTAGCCGTGCGTGTAGACGAAGTGGTCGTTGATCCAGTTGCGCTTGTCGAGCTTGCTCAGATTGAGCTCGCGCAGGCCGACCACGGTGTCCTGGCCCTTGTAGCGGTCCACGTCCAGGGTCGTCGGGAACTGGTAGTACTTCCGCTGCTGCTCGAGCTGCTGGAAGGTCGGCGAGACGATGTTCGGGTCGTTGAGCCGGTAGCTGGCCGCCGAGTCGGACTCCGCCCGCTGCTTCTCGGCGTCGTCCGAACCCTTGCCCTTGTAGTCCACGGGCTTGGCCTTGTCGATGCCGTACGCCTTACGGGTCGCCTCGATGTTCTTCGTGATGTACGGGGCTTCCTTGGACTGCTCGTTCGGCTGGACCTGGAACTTCTGGACGATGGCCGGGTACAGGCCGCCGATCAGGATCGCCGAGAGCACCATCAGGCCGAAGCCGATGACCGGCAGCTGCCAGGTGCGCCGCCACAGGGTCGCGAAGAAGAGGATCGCGCAGATGACGGCGATGCAGAACAGGATCGTCTTCGCCGGCAAATACGCGTTCGCATCGACGTACCTGAGGCCCGTCCAGTTGTCCGTCGCCTTGAAGTCGCTCTGCTTCACCGCGAGCCCGTACCGGTCGAGCCAGTACGCGACCGCCTTCAGGGCCACGAACACACCCAGCAGTACGGAGAGGTGCCCGGTCGCCGCGGCCGTGGCACGCGCCCCCGGGCTGGTGATCCGCAGGCCGCCGTACAGGTAGTGCGTCAGCGCGGCGGCGACCAGGCCGATGACCGCTGCCGCGAACCCGAAGCCGAGCAGGAAGCGGTACCAGGGCAGATCGAACGCGTAGAAGGACACGTCCATGTGAAACTGCGGGTCCTTCTGGTTGAACGGCACGCCGTTCACGAACATCAGCCACGTACGCCACTGGCTGGCGGCCGAGGCTCCCGCGATCAGCCCCACGAGCGCGGTGATGCCGACGAGCAGCCACCGCTTGAAGGGCGCGATGCCCATCCGGTAGCGATCGAGACTCTGCTGCTCCATCGACATGGCGCTCAGCGGCGGACGCAGCCGGTGCGCCAGCCAGACGTTCACGCCGACGGCGAGCGCCATCAGCAGTCCGAAGACGAAGAAGAGCCCGATCTTCGTCCACAGTTGAGTCGTAAAGACGGACGAGAACTTGACCGAGCGGTACCAGAGCCAGTCGGTCCAGAATCCGGCGAACATGACGAAGGCCATGCCGAGCACGGCCAGGACGCCCAGCGTCAACAACAGCGTTCGGGCACGCCGGGAGGGTCGGCCGACTCTGATCCGCGGTCCCGTCGGGCCCCCGCCGCGGTCCGGCATCTGGAAAGCCAAGGTGTGCACCTCGAAGTTCGGTATTCGGTCGGTCGGTCGGGCCCCTGAAATCGCGGGCCCATCACCTATGCAACTTACTCACGCTTTACTCAGTTCCCGGTTCGGGGCAGGAACGAGGCAGGATTGTGACCATGCCCAACACTCCCATGGCAGCGAGCCCCCTCACCCGAGCCGTACTCGAGATCGATGAGTACACCGCCGGGCTTGGCTGGGACCAGCCCGCTCGCCTCTTCGCCCTCGTCGACACGGGCGCCCTGCGCGCCCAGGAACCCGCTCTCGCCGCCCAGCTCGGGCTCGAGGGCGAGCAGGAGGCCCCCGGCCTCACCCCGATCGAGCAGGACGAGATTCCTGCCGGAAAGCCGCTGGACGAGTTCCTCGGCACCATCGCGTGGCCCGACGCCGTCGTGGGCTGCGCCCTGACGGTCGAGCGCCTCATGCTGCCGCCGTCCGCGGAGGCGTCCGTCCCGGAGGGCCTCAGCGACGCGAAGCTCACCAAGTGGGTGGCCGCGCACCCGGACCGCCAGGAGGTCCGGATGACGGTCGGCGTGCTGCGCGACGGCACCCGCGACTCGGCGCTGCGGCTGCGCGAGAAGGACGCGACGACCGAGGTCCTCACGGGCTCGAATCTCGTACCGGGGCTCGCGGAGGCCCTGTCGGTGACGTTCGCCGAGTGACGTTTTCTTCGTCTACGTAGAGGGGCGCCACCGGTGGGTTCCGGTGGCGCCCCTCTACGTAGTGCGGTGTTTGCGCTTGCTCAGCCCTTGGCCGTGCACGTGTGCAGGTCCGCCGTGTCGCCGTTGCGGATGTCCTTCAGGGCGTCCATCGCGTCGTCCAGGGTGTCCACCTTGACCAGCGTCAGCCCGTCCGGGGTGTCCTTGGCCGCGGTGGCGCAGTTGTCCTTCGGCGTCAGGAAGTACTGGGCGCCCTTGTCGCGCGCGCCGACGGTCTTCATGCCGATGCCGCCGATGGGGCCGACCTTGCCGTCCTCGTCGATGGTGCCGGTGCCGGCCACGAACTTGCCGCCGGTCAGGTCGTCCGACGAGAGCTTGTCGACGATGCCGAGCGAGAACATCAGACCCGCGCTCGGGCCGCCCACGTCGGCGAGCTTGATGTCGATCTCGAACGGGAACGTGTGGTCGGTCCCCGCCTGGATGCCGACGATCGCGCGGCCGTCCTCGGCCTTCTCCGTCTTGATCGTCACGTTCTCCGTACGCGTCGCCTCCTTGCCGGCCTTCTCGGCGGCGGCCGCCTCCTTGACGGGCACGACCGTGAAGACGACGTTCTCGCCCGGCTTGTGCTTGGTGACGAGCTTGGCGACGTCGGCGGGCTTGGTGATCTTGGTGCCGTCGACGGACTTGATGACGTCACCGGCATGCAGCCTGCCCTGGGCAGGGCTGTCCTTGACGACGCTGGAGACGATCACCCAGGACTTCACGGGGATGCCCATCTCGTGCAGCGCCGCCACCTTGGCGCTCTCCTGGGACTGGCTGAACTCCTCGGCGTTCTGCTGCGAGGACTGCTGCTCGGTCTGGCCGTCCGGGTAGAGCGTCTCGTGCGGCACCACGATGCCGTCGTGCGCGAGCCACCCGTAGACGGCCGACGCCAGGTTCATGTTGTAGTCGGCGCTGGTGACGCGGACCGTCGTCATGTTCAGGTGGCCGGAAGCGTCGTACGTCTTGTGACCGGAAATCTGGATCACGGGTTCGCCGCCGTGGTCCCCGAGGGTGTTCACCGTCGGTCCCGGCGACATCTCCGCGTAGGGCACTTTGATGAGCACCCCCGCGCACAAGAGCGCGATCAGCATCAGGGTCGAGGCGAGCATCGTCGCAGTGCGGCGTGGCATGGAACGACAGTACGGGACGACTCTGTCGGTGCACCTGTGGGGCCGGGCCCGTCAGGTGCCCTGGTGCGACTTCTCCATCGCCTCGCGGAAACGCGCGTAACCACTGAGTTCCGTGACATCGCCGGTCTTGTGGCGCTGCCGGCCGGCCCAGATGCCCCAGAGTCCAGCAGCCACCGCAGCGACAACCGGAATGAGTAGCCACAGGAGCGCTGCCATGCCGACCTCCCGACCCCATGAGCGACTGCCACTGACGTATCAGCAGATTAACCATCCGCAGTCCCAACGCTCACCGCAGGGGGTCGGTTACGCAACCGGAACGCCCTTGGGCCCGACCGGAGTCGGCTGGAGTCGGCCGGACAGTGCCTAGCAGGCGCCGACCCACTCCTCGGTGCCGTCCGAGAACGTCTGGTGCTTCCAGATCGGCACTTCGTGCTTCAGGTCGTCGATGAGCTTGCGGCACGCTTCGAAGGCCTCGCCCCGGTGCGGGCAGGACACGGCGACGACGACCGCGAGATCGCCCACCGCCAGATCGCCGACCCGGTGCACGGCCACCAGGGCACGCACGGGGTACTCGGCGACGACCTTCTCGGCGACGCGCCGCATCTCCGCCTCGGCGGTCGGGTGGCAGGAGTAGCCCAGCTTGTCCACGTCGGCCCCGCCGTCGTGATTGCGCACGGTCCCCACGAAGAGCGCGGTGCCGCCCGCCGCGTCGTCACCGACGGCCCGGAAGACCTCGTCGACGGAGAGCGGCGTCTCTCGGATGGCGAGCAGCTTGATCGGGTCCTGTGCCCTCAGCTCGCCGGGGTGCTCGTGCTCGGTGGGTGCCATGCCCTCATCGTGCCGCACGCCGCCGACAACCGTGAATAGCGTTTTCGACCGGCACGCGCGTGTACCGGCTTGGAGCCTCCTACAGGTACGCGGGCGTCAGATGCGCCGCCGCGCCTTCCGTACCCGCCGCACCACGGCCGCCGTGCCCAGCAGAGCGACGGTCGCGCCCGCGGCACCGGCCGCCGTCGCGTCCTTGCGGCCGAGGCGTCGGCCCGCGACGGTGCGTCGGCCCGCGACCTCTTCGAGCAGTTCCGCGAGGACCTCCTCGTTGGTCCACTGGGGTCGCCACCCGGAATCGTGCAGCCGGCTACCGCTGACCACCCACGGGTACATCGTGTAGGCGAGGTCGCCCGCCGGGGAGGGCGTCAGGCCGATCCGGTGCAGCCGGGCCGCCGCGCCCAGGGCGACGGCAGAGGGCAGCTCCATGCGCCGGATGCCGCTGAGCTCCTCGACCTCCTCCTGCTCCAGCCAGCCGTCGCAGCCGACCGCGAGCTCCCCGTCGACCTTTTCCAGGGCCGCGTGCTCCAGGGCGCTGCACAGGTCGTCCACATGGCAGAACTGCCAGGCGGGCCGCGAACCGGCCACTACGAGGAGACGCGGCGACTCGAAGTACCTGGTGAGCGCCGTGTCCGTACCGCCGACGAGCACCGCCGGGCGCACCACCGTGACGTTCAGACCGGGATGCGCGCGCGGGGCGCGGCGGGCGAGCCGCTCGACCTCCAGGAGGTCGCCGACTCCGGTCGCCTCCGCGGTGGCGCGCAGCTCCGCGTCCTCCGCGAGCGGAAGCTCGTTGTCCTCAAGGGCTCCGTAGACCATCGTCGAGGTGCACAGGACGACGCGGTGCACGCCTGCGGCGGCCGCGGCGGTGAGGACCGTCTGGGTGCCCCGCACGTTGTACGCGGTGCGGGCCGCGGGGTCGGACTCCAGGTCGAGGTCGAGGGCCAGGTGCACGACGACGTCGGCGCCGCGCAGCTTCTCGGCGATGGCCGGATCCCGCACATCCAGGACGTGCCAGGTCGCGGACGTGCACTCGCCGCGCCGCTCGTCGATGGCGAGGACCTGCTTGATCTCGTCCGACGCGGCGAGCCGCTCGGTGAGCAGGGCGCCGATGCCGGACGCGGCACCGGTGACCGCGACGACGGGGCCGCGGACGGCTGGACGGGATGATGGGTTTCGCGCTGCGCGAACCTGCGGATCTGGGGAACTCACCGGGCGTCTCCAGCGGTTGTCTTCAGTACGTACCCGTATGACGCGTACGTACCAGGAGGCATCCATCCTGCCGCAGGCCATTCGTCGGCGAAGCACTGAGGCCCGATCCGGTCATGGTGTCTACGCTGGGTGTGTAGTCGGGCAGTCGCCGCCGGGCCCAGAAACCGGCGGCCCAACCAGCCGAGGAATCCCGTGAGTGACACCCCATTCGGTTTCGGCCTTCCGCCGGAGGAGCCGGAAGACGGCGACGAGGGCAAGAAGAAGGACCAGCAGGGCGGTGGCGGTCAGGGACCGGCCGGCCCATTCGGATTCGGGTTCCCGGGCCTGCCCGGCGCGGGCGGCCCGGGCGGCGAAGGCGGGGACAACCCGTTCGCGGCCATGTTCGGTTCGATGAATCCGAACGATCTGGGGGCGGCCTTCCAGCAGCTCGGCCAGATGCTCTCCTACGAGGGCGGGCCGGTGAACTGGGACATGGCCAAGGACATCGCCCGCCAGACCGTCTCGCAGGGCACGCAGGACGGCGTCAAGGACGCCAGCGTGGGCCCCGCCGAGCGCACCGCGGTCGAGGAGGCCGTGCGCCTGGCCGACCTGTGGCTGGACGACGCGACGTCGCTGCCTTCGGGCGCGCACTCGGCGGTGGCCTGGAGCCGCGCCGAGTGGGTGGAGGCGACCCTCCCGGTGTGGAAGGAGCTCGTCGATCCGGTCGCCGAGCGCGTCGGCATGGCCATGGGTGACGTGCTGCCCGAGGAGATGCAGGCCATGGCGGGCCCGCTGATCGGCATGATGCGCTCCATGGGCGGTGCCATGTTCGGCCAGCAGATCGGGCAGGCCATCGGCGTGCTCGCGGGCGAGGTCGTCGGGTCCACGGACATCGGCCTGCCCCTGGCCCCGGCCGGCAAGGCCGCGCTGCTGCCGCTGAACGTCGAGGCGTACGGCAAGGACCTCAGTGTCCCCATGGAGGAGGTCCGCCTCTACCTGGCGCTGCGCGAGGCCGCTCACCAGCGACTGTTCTCGCACGTGCCGTGGCTGCGCTCGCACCTGTTCGGTGCGGTCGAGGGGTACGCGCGCGGGATCAAGGTCGACACCTCGAAGCTGGAGGACGTGGTCGGCCAGTTCGACCCGCAGAACCCCGAGCAGATCCAGGAAGCACTCCAGCAGGGCATGTTCCAGCCGGAGGACTCCCCGGAGCAGAAGGCCGCTCTGGCCCGCCTGGAGACGGCTCTCGCGCTCGTCGAGGGCTGGGTCGACGCGGTGGTCCATGCGGCCGCGAAGCCGCGCCTGTCGTCCGCCGACGCGCTGCGCGAGACGCTGCGCCGCCGCCGCGCGACCGGTGGCCCCGCGGAGCAGACGTTCGCGACGCTGATCGGCCTGGAGCTGCGTCCGCGGCGCCTGCGTGACGCCTCGCGCCTGTGGGCCTCGCTCACGGACGCGCGCGGTGTGGACGGTCGTGACGGCCTGTGGGCACACCCGGACATGCTGCCGACGGCGTCCGACCTGGACGACCCGGACGGCTTCGTGCACCGCGACGAGCAGCTGGACTTCTCCGAGCTCGACAAGATGCTCGGCGAGGCGGCGAGCGGCGGCTCCACCGAGAAGCCGAACCTGAAGAAGGACGAGGACGACAAGGGCGAGGGCGACTCCGACAAGTGAGCCTGTACGACGACACGGTCCTCGTGCTCAAGAGCTACGAGGACCAGCCGGAACTGCGCCAGGCCTACCTGGACCATCTGTCGGAGCACGGCGCCGACGGCCTGTGGAAGCCCTGCACCGCAGGGCACATCACGGCGAGCGCCCTGGTCGTCGACCCCGCGCGCGGCCGCGTGCTGCTCACGCTCCACAAGAAGCTGCAGATGTGGCTTCAGATGGGGGGACACTGCGAGCCGGGCGACCCGACCCTGCGGGCCGCGGCCCTGCGCGAGGCGACGGAGGAGTCGGGCATCCCCGGACTCACCCTCCTGGAGGGCGGCCCGGTCCGCCTGGACCGGCACCCGATCCCGGGTCCGTGCTCCCAGCACCTGGACGTGCAGTACGCGGCGCTCGCCCCGGCCGGCGCCACGGAAGCCATCAGCGACGAGTCCTTGGACCTGCGCTGGTTCGGATACGACGAGGTGGCGGACGTCGCCGACGCCTCTGTCGTCCACCTGGTGAAGGCCACGCGGGCACGGCTCTAGAGAGGCACAGGTAAGGGGCGAGCGCCATGGGCGCTCGCCCCTTACCTGTGTGCGCCCATGGCGCGGGTCCTGCGAGCTCTAGCTCCAGACGTTGCCCTGGTTCTGGCCGCGGGCGCCCTGCTGTCCCATCCCGTACTGCGCGGCGAGGCCCCCGCCGACCGCCGCGTGCTGCGGCGGCAGCATCTCGCTGGGCTGGACCAGCGCGTAACCGCTGCCCATGAAGCTGAGCTCCCAGCCCTCTCCGGTGTTGCCCCGACGCCGCCAGACGCCGGACGAATGCGTCTGCGCCTGCATCTGCACCCGGAGCCCGGTGGACCAGGCGACGATGGCGTCCGCGTCGGCGTTGACGTACCGGTCGGGCGTGACCTGGAGCATCAGCGGCTGGCCGGACGTCATCAGCGCGACCTTGCCGTGCCCCGTGATGTTGAGCTGGTACTTGCCGGAGCCGGAGATGCCGAACTGGCTGTCCACGGCGACGACTTCGTGGTGCAGCGAGGAGTCCATCGCCAGCACGTAGCTGCTGTCGACGGTCAGACCGTCCTGTTCGACATCCACTACGTGGATGTACTGGGCGAGGTTCGCCAGGTAGACGGTGCCCTGCCCGTGGCAGCGCATCAGGCTGAGGCCCTCGCCGGTGTGCGCGCGGGCACGCTGCTGTCCCGACGTCTGGTACTCACCGTCGAACTCCATCAGCCCCTGGTAGGCGACCATCGCGCCCTTGCGGGCGAGGATGTCGTCGTGGCCTTCCAGGGCGACCCGCAGCATCTGCGGGTTCTGCACCGTGTAGCGCTCCTGGGTCTGCTGCTCGGTGTACGCGAAAAGCGGACTCTGCATGGTGTTGTTCGCTCCCCCTCAGCCCCGGACTCGGAGGCGGTCGGTGCTGTCCTCACTGGGCTGTACGACGACGATGCCTTCCCCGGAGAAGCCCATCTGGTAGGCCTCGCCGCTGCCGCGCCCGATGAGTGAGCCGGCCCTGAAGCTGCGCTTGCCCTTCACCTTCAGACTCGGCGACCAGGCGATGAGCGCGTCGGGGTCCACGTAGGTCTCGTCCTCGCCGCGGCCGCAGTCGACCACGATGGGGGTGCCGCGGGAGGTCAGCGCGACGTGTCCCTGGCCCCCGACCGTGATGTTCCACAGGCCCTGACCCGTGAACTTGGCGAGCCCCTTGACGCGCTCGACGCCCCACTGGAGGTGCGCGTCGAAGGCGAGGAGGTTGGTGCCGTTGACGGAGATCGACTCGCCGCCGAGGTTGATGACGACGACGTCGGCGCCGTAGTCGGCGAGGTAGAGCAGGCCGTCACCGGTGCACTTCATGAGAGGTGCACCCTCACCCGTGATCCAGTCACGGGCGACCTGGCGGACGGCGGGCGGGTTGGGCTCGTACTGGACGAAGCCCTCGTAGGCGACCATCGAGCCCACGCGCGCGAAGAGGTCGTTTCCGGTCTGCATGGCGACCTTCAGCATGTTGCTGCCGTGGTTCTCCATGCGGGCGGCTACCGGGGTCGGGGCGAAGCCCGCGAGCGGTTGGTTCATGACGGGCTCCCTCAGACCTCGTACGGCTGGACGACGATGAAGTTGCCGGGTGCGCCCCGGAACTGCAGGTTGACGCCTTCGCCGCTGTCGCCCGGATAGGCGTTGCGGCGCATGCGGACCTGGTTGGAGACGATCGCCTGCGCGGCCGCGGACCAGGCCACGACGGCGTTGGAGTCGGTGAATGTGGTGGGCGTGACCGGCAGCACGACGGGCGTGCCGTGGGTCTTCACGACGACCGTTCCGGTGCCCTGGAACTGGAGCACGAACAGGGCCCCTCCGGGGATGCCGTGCCCTTCGATCCTGCGCACTTCGTGCTGCAGGCTCTCGTCGAACGCGAGGACGTTCTCCGCGGAGACGCAGATCGCGTCGCCCTGGAGCTCGATGGGATGCACGTGGGTGGCCTCTTCCGCGAAGAAGACCTGGCCGCGGCCGGTGCAGCGCATCAGCTGCATTTCCTGCCCCGTGGCGTTGCCCACGATGCGGCCCGCGAACCCGGCGCCCTTGTAGCTGAATTCGACCTTGCCCTGGTAGAGCACCATGCTGCCCTGTCGGGCGAGTACGGGCTGGTCACCCCCGGCTCCGAGGTCGACACGGATCAGCTTCTTGTTCTGGAGCGTCCAGCGCTGCCCCGTAGGAGCCTCACGGAACTTCTCCAGAGCGGCGGCCACACCGGGCGCGGCGGCCTGCTGTGGGATGCCCTGCGGCGCACCCTGCGGAGAGGGAGCGGCCGGGGGCTGGCCGAAGACCTGCTGAGCAGGGGGCGTCTGGGGCTGCTGCCCGAAGCCCTGCGGAGCGGGCGGTGTCTGGGGCTGCTGGCCGTAGCCGGGCGGCAGCGTTGCGCCACCCTGGCCGGGGACCTGGCCGAACTGCGGCTGCTGGGGCGGCTGCTGGCCGTACGGGTTCGGGGCACTAGGCGCCGGGGGCGGCGGCGGGACCGTGCCGGGCGGCGTGGCGAGCGGGGCCGCGATGGTGGGCGCCGCGTGCACCGAAGGCGCGGGGGCCGGCGGGGGCGTGGGGGCCTGCGCCGGGGCGGCGTTCTGCGGCAGTGGCTCGGGCGCAGGAGCGGGCGGGGCAGGCGCGGGCGCTGGAGCAGGCGCTGCCGGGGCCGCGAAGGAAGGCGGCGCGGTGGCCTGGGCGGGCGGCGCGAAGCTGGGGGCCGCGGACTGCTGCGGGGCGGCGGCGGGCTCCTCCTCTGCGACCTCACCGCCGAAGTTCTTCAGCAGCGCATCCAGGCCTCCGTCGAAGCCCTGCCCGACAGCGGCGAACCGCCACACGTCCTTCAGATAGAAATCGCCCAGCATTACCGCACGCTCGGTGGAGAACTCACCACCCTGGAAGGAATATCGCGCGACTTCCTCACCACCGGCGACGATACGGATGTATCCGGGAGCGACCTGCGACATCTGTCCCGCCCCGTCGATGGTCGCGGTGAACGAAAGCTTTTGGATGTTCGCGGGGATCTTCTCAAGTGTGACGCGGAAGGATTCCGTGTCACCGGCCTGTGCGCCGAGCAGCTGGACGGACTCCTCGGGCGTTGTCGGCTGGTTGAAGAAGACGAAGTATCGGTCGTCGGACAACCGCTCCTCGGCGTCGAGGCCGAAGCAGCTGATGTCGAAGCTCAGTCCGGGGCCGGTGATCTGTACACCCACGTACAGATCCGTGCCTGCGGTGAGGTCACTGATCTGGGCCTTGTGGCCGCGTTGGAATTCCCTGGCCATGCGTAACGACCGTCCCCCATCCCGATGGTGATTGCGTCGCGTCAGGCTATCCGCAATCACCGACAGCGGAAGAAGTCGGTACACCCCTGGTACAGAAGCCGCGCTGAAGGACGATCAGTCGCCGCGCGCGGTGGGCAGATGCGGGAGCCGGTCGGCCGCGACCACTCCTTCGAGATACCCGCGCGCCCGCTCCGTGCGCGGGTACGCCTCCAGGAGCCTCCAGAACCGCGGCCCGTGACCGGGGACCAGCAGGTGCGCGAGCTCATGGATGAGTACGTAGTCGACGACGTACTCGGGCATGCCCTGCAGTCGGTGGGAGAGCCGGATGCTGCCCTCCGCCGGAGTGCACGAACCCCACCGGGTGTTCTGGTTCGTGACCCACCGCACCGAAGCGGGGCGGGCCTTGCCATCGAGGTACTGGTCCGAGAGGCGCTCGGCGCGGTCCGACAGCTCGGTGTCGCCGAGCACCCGCTTGCTCTCCTGCGCGGCGAGCTTGTCGAGCATGACGCCCACCCAGCGCTTCTCCTCGGCCTCCGACATGCGCGCCGGGATGAGCACCACGGTGCGATCGCCCTCGCGGTACGCGGAGACCGTCCTGCGACGCCGGGAGCTTCTGCGCACCTCGACCGCGCTCGCCCCCAGGCCGCCTGCGGGCGGGCTGGTCGTGCTGCGCTGCGTGTTCGTGGCACGGTGCAGTGGGTCGGCGGACACGCCCCGACGTTACCCGCTGGACCGGGCGGAAGTCCCGCCTCCGGAAGTCTTCGGTGCGGCCCCGCGACCCGCCCCCCGATTAGTACGACTATCACCCACAGCCTGTGGACAACTTTCCGCACGGATCCGGACGTCCGGGCATGCTGGCGGTCGATCGACGGGAACGACGCCGTCGGCACAGTACGGGGGACAGCCATGCATCCGATCCTGAAACCGGCCCTGCGGCGCGGCTGGCACGACCTGAACACGGTGCAGTTCGGGATCACGCCGGCGCACGCGGTGGTACTCGGCCCGGTCGACACGGCCACCGGCAGCTTCCTGACACTGCTCGACGGCACCCGCGGGGTTCCTCTCCTGCGGGAAGAGGCCCAGAGGATGGGCCTTCCGGACGGTCATGTGGACGCGCTCCTGGAGCGGCTGAGCGGGGCGGGACTCCTCGACGACGCGACCGGTGGTGGCAGAACCGGCGCTGAACTGCGCAAACAGACGCACGCAATGGATCGGCTCCGCCCCGACCACGCCGCCTTGACCGTCACGACATCGGAACCGGCCGAAGCGATACTGAAGTTGACCGCCCGTCGCGCGATGCGGGTCCAGGTGAGAGGCGCCGGGCGGGTGGGCGCGGTCATCGCCTCGGTGCTCACGTCCGCGGGTGTCGGCCATGTCGACGTGCGGGACGGCGGATGCGTCGAGCCTTGGGACGTGGCACCGGGCGGGCATCCGGTGGAGGCGACGGGCGAGCGCCGGGACGTGTCCGCGCGGCGGGTGGTGCGCTCGATGGCGCCTGCCAGGCCACCGCGCCCCGACCGGCGCAGGTCGGCCCCCGCGCGCCTTTCGGAGCCGGACCCCGAGGAGCCCCCGCTCTCCCTCGTGATCATCGCCCCGCGTGACGGACTCGCGGTCCACTCCCCCGATCCGGCGGCGGTCGAGGATCTGCTGGAGGCCGGCATTCCCCACCTGTACGCGGGCGTCGTCGAGGCCACCGGCGTGGTCGGCCCGTTGGTGCTGCCCGGCGGGACGGGCTGTGCGCACTGCCTGCTCCTCGGGCGCGCGGACCGAGATCCGACCTGGCCCCGGCTGCTCGCCCAGTGGAGTTCGGGACCGGCCGGCCGCCAGGTACAGGCCTGTGACCTGGGCCTTGCCACCGCTGTCGCGGGCCTCGCCGCGGCACATGGACTGGCCTTCCTCGACGGGGAGTTGCCGTCGAGCACAGGGGCACGTTGGGAGGCGGCCGCGCCGGGCCTGGACTGGCACGCCCGACCGGTGTGGCCACATCCGCAGTGCCCGTGTGGTGCGGGTGAGAGAGGTAACGGGCAGGAGGTCTCCGTGGACGCCGTGCCGCACGACACAATGGCCGGGTAGGCAATGGCTGCCGGCACCACGGCACCCGGGCATACGCGGCATGACTGTTCGGCACTTGGAGGGGTGTATGTCTGATCTTCCCCGGAAGGCGGTTACCCGTACCGCCAAGCTGGCAGCGCTGCCGATCGGCTTCGCGGGTCGCGCGACCTGGGGCATCGGCAGACGCATCGGCGGCAAGTCCGCCGAGCTCGTCGGGCGGGAACTGCAGCAGCGCACGGCGGATCAGCTGTTCAAGGTGCTGGGTGAACTCAAGGGCGGGGCCATGAAGTTCGGGCAGGCACTGTCCGTCTTCGAGTCCGCCCTCCCGGAGGACGTCGCGGGCCCGTACCGCGCCGCCCTGACGAAGCTCCAGGAAGCCGCGCCCCCGATGCCGACCCGCACCGTGCACGCGGTTCTCGATGAGCGGCTCGGCGAGCAATGGCGTGAGCTGTTCCTCGAGTTCGAGGACAAGCCCTCGGCCGCCGCGTCGATCGGGCAGGTGCATCGCGCCGTGTGGCACGACGGTCGAGAGGTCGCCGTGAAGGTGCAGTACCCGGGCGCGGGCGAGGCCCTGCTGTCGGACCTCGGCCAACTGAGCCGCTTCGCACGCCTGTTGGGACCCCTGATCCCGGGTATGGACATCAAGCCGCTCATCGCCGAGTTGCGCGACCGGGTTTCCGAGGAACTGGACTACGCGCTGGAGGCGCAGGCCCAGCGGGCACACGCGGAAGAGTTCGACGGCGACCCCGACGTCGTGGTGCCGCACGTGGTGCACCAGTGCGAGCAGGTACTGGTGACGGAGTGGATCGACGGGACACCGCTCGCCGAGATCATCGACAACGGCAGCGAGGACGAGCGCGATCGCGCAGGTCAGCTACTGGCCCGCTTCCTGTTCTCGGGGCCCGCGCGCACGGGCCTGCTGCACGCGGATCCCCACCCGGGCAATTTCCGGCTGCTGCCGGACGAGGAGGGCGGCTGGCGCCTCGGCGTCCTCGACTTCGGCACGGTCGACCGGCTGCCGGGCGGCCTGCCCGACCCGATCGGTGTCTCCCTGCGCAGGACGCTCGACGGCGAGGCGGAGGCGGTCTACGAGCTGCTCTGCGAGGAGGGCTTCGTCAAGGAGTCGATAGAGCTCGAACCGGACGCGGTGCTCGACTACTTGTTGCCGATCATCGAGCCGGCCCGCGTCGACGCCTTCACGTTCACCCGCTCCTGGATGCGCAATCAGGCGGCCCGGATAGCCGACCCCCGCTCCCCCGCCCATCAGCTGGGCAAGCAGCTCAACCTGCCGCCGTCGTACCTGCTGATACATCGGGTGACGCTCAGCACGATCGGGGTGCTGTGTCAGCTCGGCGCCACCGTGCGGCTGCGGGACGAGCTGGAGGCCTGGGTGCCGGGCTTTGCCACCGAGGACGCGACGGGGGCCGAGGAGTGGCCGGCGGCGGAGGCCTGATCACCACCAGTCGGAGTCGAGCCGTCCCTCGATGGCCCTGATGTTCTCTCGGGCGCAGGCGTCGCAGAAGTACCGCCGGGTGCCGCCCTCGACGGAACACGTCCAGGTCAGCGGGAGTTCCAGGACTGCCGTGCCACACCGCGCGCACGCGAGGGCCTGGTGGTCGGGCTGCTGCTGCGCGGAGTCCCCGCCAGGAAGAGACGTCACCCGGCGACGATAACTCGATGAACCGATGAACGCCGGGCACCACACGCCTCGGGGGCCGGTCCGCTTCGGACCGGCCCCCGAGGGAGCAGCCGCACTGTCGCGGCGCATGTCGACGAACCGCGTCGGCGGTTCGGTTACTGCATGACGGCCATGGCGAGCGCACGCCGGGCGCGCAGCGAAGCGCGCTCGGCACGGCGCTGCATCCGGCGGGCGGTGGCCAGGCGCACGGCCCGGCGTTCGCTCTCGGCCACCCGCAGCTGCTCGTGCATATGCGCACGAGCCAGGGCTTCTGGGATGAGTTGCATCTGACGGGTCCTGTTCTGGCGCGACTCGTTCGCGCCGGAGGTGGTGAAGTCTGGGATCGCGGAACCTGCGGGCTCGCTCGTGGACGGCTTCATCGGGGCCTGCTTCTTGGGGTCGTGCGTCAGGGGGCGGTCGATCGTTCCGGGGGCGTTCATGCCACGACCGGGTTCTTGCGCGGGCGGCCACGCGGCCGCTTCCGGGCGACGACAACGCCCTGGACGAACAGTTCGCCACCCCAGACGCCCCACGGCTCACGCCGCTCCTTGGCGCCGGCGAGGCAGGCCTCCATCAGCGGGCAGGTACGGCAGAGGGACTTGGCGTACTCGACATCCGCCGGCGACTCCGCGAAGAAGACCTCGGGGTCGTAGGCACGGCAGGGGACGGGCACGTCGAGGTTCTCGATGGCGTCGTCGAGCGCGGTGAGCGCGGTCAGCGGGTTCAAGGTGGAGTCCTCCGTGGACACGGGCTGGGAAAGAGGGTCTGAAGGCGGTACGGACGGGGCGTGCGCTTCGAGTTGCACGGTGTCTTCTTCCTCGTCTGGTCGTCCGGCCGGTGGGCCGGGTGGCGGTGGTACCGGGTTCTTTTCTTGTCCCGAGGCCCCTTCGCTCTGGTTCCTCGGAAGATCGCTGGATCTTCCGGGAAAACAGAAGGGCCGCGGATCCCGGATGGGGTTCCGCGGCCCTGAAGGCGCCTGCCTGATCTCCTCAGGCTGGATCGCTCCAGGGTTTGAGCCCACGGAAGGCCCACATCGTGTGGTGCTGCGTCGTCTGCTTCCGGAATCCGGCACCGGCCGCCGCAAAGGCATAGGCCTGAGCCTGTGCCGTCGCTACTGCTTCCGGTGCCTTCGTCGGTCGCTCATTGCGCTCGCGAATGGGAAGACCCGCGAGGGACATGCCGGACTCCGGACGCGTGGCGGAGACGCCAGACAGACCGGTGCCCAGGTTCGAGGAGCCGAGCAGGCAGGAAGCGACGACCGAGCGATCGGTCATTTTGACGGTGCTGATGGAGCTGGCGTTGATGCTGATCACTGGAATCGCCTCCTCTCGGCGTCTCGGGGGACCGGTGCGAACCGGTCCGACGGCATTCAAGTACAACACGGAACCAGGGCCTCCGAGAAGGCCGCTGCTTTCGTGATTAAGAACCTATGGGGATTGTTGGGGCATGCGCAAACTATTTTTTCGACGAGTTCGCGTCAGTCGTCCCCCGCCTCGTCATCGGGCTGTTCACCAATCGCCTGACCTGCGCAAATAGCGAGGACATCGGAACCGTACGTCCGAAACTTCCGGCGTCCGACGCCCGGGATGCGGGACAGTTCGGCCGCGTCCTCGGGGGCGGTCTCGGCGATGGCGATCAAGGTCTTGTCCGTGAAGACGCAGAACGCGGGCTGGCCGAGGTCCGCCGCCGTGCGGCCGCGCCACTCGGTCAGTCGCTCGTACAGCCCCTCGTCCATGTCCGACGGGCAGTCCTCACAGCGCATCAGCTTCATCTCTGCGGCCTCGAGGGTGCGCCCGCACACACGGCAGCGGGCCACCTTCCGCTCGCCCCTGGGGCGTGTGGTGCCGGGCGACTCGCGGGCGCCCGCGCGCGTTCCGAACTCGATGCCGCCACCCCCCGCACTCGCTCCGCGCCCCGCCGAGCCCGTCGACCCCGGCCGAAGCCCGTCGAGGAACCGGCTCGGCCTGCGGTTCGGGCGGCCGCCCGGCGAGCGGGACAGCGCCCAGGAGAGACCGAGGTGGCGCCGCGCGCGGGTCACCCCGACGTACAGGAGGCGCCGCTCCTCCTCGATCTGCTCGTCGGTCTTGGCGTAGGTGATCGGCATCATGCCCTCGGCGAGGCCGACCAGGAACACCGCGTCCCACTCGAGGCCCTTCGCCGCGTGCAGCGAGGCGAGGGTGACACCTTCCACGGTCGGGGCGTGCTGCGCGCTCGCCCGCTCGTCGAGTTCCGCCACGAACGCGCTCAGGGTCGCGGTGGGCTCGGCTCTCGCGAGGTCCCCCGCGAGCCGGGCGATGGCGGCGAGCGACTCCCAGCGGTCGCGCACGGCACCGGAACCCGCGGGCGCCTCGGTGGTCCAGCCTGCGCCGGACAGGACGGCTCTGACCTGGGAGGGCAGATCGACGGCCTCGTCGAGCCCCGCGTCGTTGTCGCCGAAGCGGGCCGCCGCTCGCAGCTCGTGGTGCGCCTTTCGCACCTCGGCCCGCTCGAAGAAACGCTCGGCGCCGCGCAGCTGGTAGGGCACGCCCGCGTCGGCGAGGGCCTGTTCGTAGATCTCCGACTGCCCGTTCGTCCGGAACAGGATCGCGATCTCACCGGCCGACACCCCGGAGTCGATCAGCTCCCGGATGCGGCCTGCGGCGCCTTCGGCCTCGGTGGGCTCGTCCGCGTACTCGATGTAGGTCGGCTCGGGGCCCGCCTCGCGCTGCGAGATCAGTTGCAGGCGGTGCTCGGCGGCGCGACCGCTCGCTCTGGTCAGGACCCCGTTGGCAAGGTGCACGACCTGGGGCGAGGAGCGGTAGTCACGGACGAGCTTGACGACGGTGGCACTGGGATGACGCGTGCGGAAGTTGAGCAGGTGGTCGGGGGTGGCCCCGGTGAAGGAGTAGATCGTCTGGCTGGCGTCACCGACGACGCAGAGACTGTCGCGCTCGCCGAGCCACAGGTCGAGCAGGCGCTGCTGGAGCGGGCTGACGTCCTGGTACTCGTCGACGACGAAGTGCTGGTACTGGGCACGGACCTGCTCGGCGATGTCCTGCCGGTCCTGGAGGATGCCCACGGTGAGCAGCAGGACGTCCTCGAAGTCGATGACGGTGCGGTCCCGCTTGAGGGTTTCGTACGCGGAGTAGATCTGGGCGATCTCCGCGGGGTGCCGGGGCGCCTCACGACCTGCCTTGTGCACCGCCGCGGCGTAGTCACCGGGGACGGTCTGCGTGACCTTGGACCACTCGATCTCCGAGGTCACGTCGCGCAGCTCACCGCGGTCCAGGCGCAGGCGCGAGGCGGCCGCGGCGTCGGCGACGAGTTGGATCTTGCGGTCGACGAGCCGGGGCAGCTCCCCGCCGACCGCCTTGGGCCAGAAGAACTGGAGCTGGCGCAGGGCAGCGGAGTGGAAGGTACGGGCCTGTACCCCCACGGCGCCGAGCTGCCTGAGCCGGCCGCGCATCTCACCGGCGGCACGGTTGGTGAAGGTGACGGCGAGGACGGAATGGGGCTGGAGGATCCCCGCGCGGACGCCGTACGCGATGCGGTGGGTGATCGCCCGCGTCTTGCCCGTGCCCGCGCCCGCGAGCACACACACCGGACCGTGCAGGGCCGTCGCCACGGCGCGCTGCTCGGGGTCGAGCCCCTCGAGCACCGCGTCGGCGTCACTCGGCGGAGCCGAATACTGGCCACGGCCGGGATCCCGCGGGAACAGGGTGGAGTGCGTTGCTGCTGTCACCCTGCCATGCTGCCAGGTCCGCGGGGACGGATGCGTCGCGTTGTCCACAGGCGCCGACCGTTAGTCGTACCAATGCGTTCGACGTGCGGGAATGGTCGCCGCTCCGCGTACGTTCGACTGATTGCGAACACGCACCCCCAGCCACCGAAGGAGCACGAGGAAATGCCGGGCACTGTGACGATGTACAGCACCACTTGGTGCGGCTACTGCCAGCGGCTGAAGAAGCAGATGGACCGTGAGGGCATCGGGTACAACGAGGTCAACATCGAGCACGACCCGGAGTCCGCGGCTTTCGTCGAGAAGGCGAACGGCGGGAACCAGACGGTCCCCACGCTCCTCGTGGTGTCCGACAGTGGCGCCGAGTCGGTCATGACGAACCCGTCCCTGGCCCAGGTCAAGCAGGCCATCGCCGCCTGAGTCGCCCAGCGCCGAGCGAATGGCCCCCGCCCGCCCACGGGTACGGGGGCTTTCCGCTGTCCGGGATCCGGTCAGACGACCAGCAGCACGACCAGCACGGCGAGGACGACCAACAAGACGATCATCGTCAGCAGGTTCGCCGCACGATTGCCGGTGATGTCCTGGTTGCCCCGGCGCCTGAGCGCCCACTCACGCCGCCGGGCCGCCGCTTCCTCTTCCCGCCTGCGCTGTTCCGCAGAGCCTGCCATGGTCCTGCCCCCTTGCGTCAGGGCTCCTTGAACCACCCTCGCACGAGGTCAGCGGGCCCGCAGATGACTCACAGCGCGTCGCTGGGCTTCGGCAGGGGCTTGCCGTACCACAGTTCGATCAGCCGGGCCGCGATCGAGATCCCGTAGGGAGGCATGACCTCACCGGAATCGAAGGCGGTCCGCAGGTCCTCGCGGGAGAACCAGCGCGCCTCATGGATCTCGTCACCGTCCACGTTGATCTCGAAGGACGTGGCGTGCGCCATGAAGCCGAGCATCAGGCTCGACGGGAACGGCCAGGGCTGGCTGGCGACGTACTCGACGTCACCGACGACGACGCCCGCCTCCTCGAAGACCTCGCGCCGCACCGACTGCTCGATGGACTCGCCGGGCTCGACGAAGCCGGCGAGCGTCGAGAAGCGCCCTTCGGGCCAGTGCACCTGGCGGCCGAGCAGGATGCGGTCCTGCTCGTCCGTGACGGCCATGATCACGGCCGGGTCGGTGCGCGGGTAGTGCTCGGCTCCACAGGCCTGGCAGCGGCGGATGTGGCCCGCGGCGGCGATGACGGTGCGTTCGCCGCAGCGGGAGCAGAAACGGTGCAGGCGCTGCCAGTTCTCCAGGGCGACGGCGTGCACCATGAGGCCCGCGTCCCGCTGCGAGAGGAGCATCCCCGCCTCACGCAGCCCGGCCGGGCGGGCGGACTGGTCCATGCGCCCGGGAAGCGTGTCCTTCTGGAGCGCGAAGTAGCTCACGCCGTCCTCGTCGGTACCCAGGAAGTAGCGATGCGCCTCGGTGAGGGGCGCTTCGAAGGCCGGGGTCATGACCAGTTCCGTCGTGCCGTCCGGTGTCTCGTCGATGAGCGCCTGACCACCCGAGACCACGAAGACGCGGGTCGTGGGGTGGCTCCACGCGGCGGCGAGCCAGGCCTCGTCGAGGCGGTGGTGCGCCGCGCGGTCGATTCCGCTCGGCGCGGAGAGCGAGAGGGGTCGCGCTGCGGCGAGGTCGGCGGTTCGGTCGGTCCAGGTGGTCACGAGTGCTTCCAACTCCCCCGGTGGAATGGGTGGTTCGGCGGGCGGTTCGGCGAGGTGGGTGCGGGTGCGAGTGCCTCAATCAGTGTGCATCTGCCCAGCTCTCCGCGAGATCGCCCCACAGATAGGCGGTTGTTTCGACACCCTTCATGAGGAGGTCGAGTTCGACCTTCTCGTTCGGGGCGTGCCAGCCGTCGGAGGGCACGGAGATGCCCAGGAAGAGCACCGGGGCGTCGAGGACGTCCTGAAGGTCGGCGGCGGGCCCCGAGCCGCCCTCGCGCGTGAAGCGGATCTCCTGCTCGAAGGCCTGTCCCATGGCGCGTACGACGGACTTCAACGCCGGGTGGTCGAGCGGTGTGAGGCAGGGGCGGGTGGCGGCACCGAAGGTGACCGTGTGGCGGATCCCCGCGGGCAGCTGCTCGGCGACCCAGGCGGTGACGGCCTTCTCGATGTGGTCCGGATCCTGCCCGGCGACCAGCCGGAAGGAGAGCTTGAGCATCGCGGAGGACGGCACGATCGTCTTGCCGCCGGGGCCCTGATAGCCACCGCCGATGCCGTTGACCTCGGCGGTGGGTCGGGCCCAGATGCGCTCCAGGGTGCTGTGCCCGGCCTCTCCGTAGGTGGCACGGGACTTCGCCGTGCGCAGCCACTGCTCCTCGTCGAACGGAAGCTCCGCGAAGAGTTCGCGCTCCCGGTCGGTGAGCTCCACGATGCCGTCGTAGAAGCCGGGGACGGCCACGCGCGCGTGCTCGTCGTGCAGCGCGGCCACAAGGCGGGCGGCCGCGGTCGCCGGGTTCGGGACGGCACCGCCGAACGAGCCGGAGTGGATGTCCTGGTCGGGCCCGTACAACTCGATCTCGCAGTCGGCGAGACCGCGCATGCCGGTGCACACCGTGGGGGTGTCCTCGGACCACATGCCGGTGTCGGAGACGATCACGGCGTCCGCGGCCAGGCGCTCCTTGCGCTCCTCCACGAGGGCACGGAAGTGCGGGGAACCCGACTCCTCCTCGCCTTCGATGAGGAACTTGAGGTTGACCGCAGGTGCGGTGCGGCCGGTCGCGATCAGGTGGGCGCGCACGCCAAGGGTGTGGAAGAACACCTGTCCCTTGTCGTCGGCCGCCCCGCGCGCGTGGAGACGGTTTCCGATGACGACCGGCTCGAAGGGGTCGGTGTCCCAGCCGTCCTCGCGAGCGGCGGGCTGCACGTCGTGATGCCCGTAGACGAGGACCGTGGGGGCCTCGGGGTCGCCCGAGGGCCACTCGGCGAACACGGCGGGGGCGCCGGGCGTCTCCCACACCTCCGTGGTCGGGAAGCCGGTCTCGGCGAGCTTCGCGGCAAGCCAGTCGGCGCTGCGCCGCACGTCCGGTGCGTGATCGGGCTGGGCGGACACGGAAGGGATCCGCAGCCACTCGGCGAGGTCGTCGAGGAAGGTCTCACGGTGGTTCTCGACGTACGCACGGACTGTGCTGACGGCGGTGTCAACGGGCTTGCTCATGGTCACGAGCCTATCCGCCCACCCGAACGTGTTCGTCCGGCGGTTCCTCCACGGGCTCCGCCGGCTGCTGCGGGTCCTCCAGCAGGAGCCGCTCCAACTCTTCCCGGCCCGGCAGCCGACGCGGCCTGACCGTCTCCCCGGTGCGTACGTACAGGAAGGCGGCGCTCACCGACTCCAGGGGCACGCCCTGCTGCTCGGCCCAAGCAAGCCGGTAGACAGCCAGCTGGAGGGGGTCGGCGGTCTTCCGGTGGGCCGTCTTCCAGTCCACGATCTCGTACGTCGCCTCGTCGCCGTCGCCCTCCTTGTAGACAGCGTCGATACGGCCGCGGACGACGCGGCCCGCGATGGCCAGCTGGAAGGACGTCTCGACCCGGTAGGGCGAGCGATGGGCGTACGGGGTGCGCTCAAAGGCTTCCTTGAGTGCCTCCAAGTCTCGCTCGTCCGCGATCTCGGCATCGCTGCCGGGCAGCTCCTCCGGGTCGAGCATGGGCAGCCGCAGCTCTTCGAAGCGCGCCTCGATCCAGGCGTGGAACCGGGTGCCCCTGCGGGCCGCCGGCTGCGGCGGCTGGGGCATGGGGCGGGCGAGCTCCTGGGCGAAGGCATCCGGGTCGGCGGCCATCCGCAGCAGCTGGGACGCGGTGAGCGTGTGCGGGACGGGAACGTCGCGCACGGCGGCGCGGGCGCGCAACAGCTCGCCGGTCAGCGCGTCGAGGTCGCGGTCCCAGGAGGCGATGGTGCGCGCCTCCTCCGGGGTGAGCTCCGACTCCGGGGCGGGAGCGGGATGCGGCACGGCCGGGGCCGCTCGCTCGGGCTCGGCCACGCGCGCGTGGGCGTCGGCCGGAGGCGCGTCGTCCTCGTAGGGGTCGTGGTCGCCCGCGTCCGGGACGTAGTCGTCCTCGTAAGGGTCGAAGGGCGGTTCGTCGTCCTCCGGTGGCGGTGGCCAGTCGGGGTCCTCGAAGGGCGGCTCGTCGAGGACGGCGGGGTGGGTCTCCGTGTGGGCGTGCGCGGCCTCGGGCCCCGCGGCTCGCTCCAGGTGGGCGAGGACCGTGTGGGCGGCGGCCCGGCGCCGGGCCCGCGCCTCCTCGTCCAGCGGCAGCGGCCAGGAGTGCTCGACCGAGTTCTCTTGGAGGGCCGGGTTCTCCTCGTCCTCCGCCGGTTCGTCCGCCCAGGCCTCGATCTCGCCGTGCCCGGCAGCACAGTGCTCGTACAACGCCTGAAGGAAGTCCGACGGGCCGCGCCTGCGCTTCTGGGACGGCCCCCACCAGTGCCCGGAGCCGAGCAGCAGGGAGCGCGGGCGCGTGAACGTGACGTATCCCAGGCGCAGTTCCTCGGTGTACTGGTGGTCCTTCATGTCGGCGTGGAAGGCCTTCATGCCCTTGGAGTCCCACGTCTCGATCTCGGGCAGCGTGGCGCCGTCACCGCGCAGTTCGTGCGGCAGGACCTTGGCCTGTGCCGTCCACTTCTCACGACCTTGGGTGCTCGGGAACGTGCCGTTGACGAGGCCGGGAACGGCGACGACATCCCATTCGAGGCCCTTGGACTTGTGAGCGGTGAGCACCTTCACGGTGTCCTCGCCACCGGGCAGCGCGTTGTCGAGGCCCTTCTCGTACTGCGCCGCGGTGCGCAGGAACCCGAGGAAGGCAAGCAGCGTGGCGGAGCCGTCGTTGGCCGCGAAGGACGCGGCGACGTCGAGGAAGTTGGACAGCGTCTCGCGCCGCCGGGCCGCCAACGCGTGCGGGGACGCGGAGAGTTCGACCTCCAGGCCGGTGACCGCCAGGACACGGTGCAGCACGTCCATGAGGGGGTCGGACAGCGAGCGGCGCAGCTCGCGCAGTTCGGTGGCGAGCCGGGCGAACCGCACGCGCGCGTCCGGTGAGAACGGCAGGCCGTCGCCGTCCTCCTCGGTGTCGGTCGAGGTCTCCAGGAACGTGTCGAGCGCGTCCGCCAGCGATATCACCTCGGAGGGGTCGACCCCCTCGACGGCCGCGGCCAGGCGCCGGTCCGCGTCGTCGTCCTCTCCCCCGCGCGCGTGGGAGACCAAAAAGCGTGCCCGCCGCCCGAGGAGTGCGAGGTCCCGCGGGCCGATGCGCCAGCGCGGGCCGGTCAGCAGCCGCACGAGGGAGGCGTTGGCACCGGGGTCCTGGAGGACCTCGCACATGGCGACCAGGTCGGCGATCTCCGGGAGGTGCAACAGGCCGGAGAGTCCGACCACTTCGACCGGGATGTCGCGGGCGACCAGGGCGCCCTGGATCTCGGCGAAGTCGGTCGCGGTGCGGCAGAGCACGGCGATCTCGCCGGGCGCCGTTCCCGTGGCGACGAGGTGGCCGATGGAGTCGGCGAGCCAGTCGATCTCCTCGCTGTGCGTACTCAGGAGGGCGCAGCGCACGACGCCGTCCCCCTCGGCTCCAGGGGCGGGCCGCAGGGCCTCCACGCCCGCGTGCATCGCACGGAGCGGCTCGGCGAGCCCGTTGGCGAGGTCGAGCAGGCGGCCGCCGCTGCGCCGGTTCTCACTGAGCGCGAAGCGGGTGGCCGGGCGCCCGTCCGCGTACGCGAAGTGGCGCGGGAAGTCGTCGAGGTTGGCGACGGAAGCGCCGCGCCACCCGTAGATCGCCTGGCAGGGGTCGCCGACCGCGGTCACCGCGTGGCCCGTTCCCCCGCCGAAGAGGCCCGCGAGCAGGATCCGCTGGGCCACAGAGGTGTCCTGGTACTCGTCGAGCAGGACCACGCGGAACTCGTCGCGCAGGATCTCGCCGACCTCGGGCCGCGTGTCGGCCAGCGTCGCCGACAGGGCGATCTGGTCGCCGAAGTCGAGGAGGTCCCGGGTGCGCTTGGCCTCCCTGTAGTGCCCCACGAGCTCAGCCAGCTCCAGGCGTGCGGCGGCCGCCTCGGGCACCTTCCGCAGATCTGCGTTGCTGAGCTTGACGCCTTCGAGGGCGCGCAGCAGCTCATGGTCGTACGCGCGCAGCTTGCCGGGCTGTACGAGGTGTTCCGCCAGCTCGCCGTCCAACGTGAGGAGATCGCTGACCAGGTCGGCGAAGGAACGCGTGAGGGCGGGGTAGGGGCCGGGTGCTTCGCGCAGCACGCGCGCGGCGAGCTGGAAGCGGGTGGCGTCGGCGAGCAGCCGCGTCGTGGGTTCGAGCCCGATGCGCAGACCGTGGTCGGTCAGCAGACGGCCCGCGAAGGCGTGGTACGTGGAGATCACGGGCTCGCCCGGGGGGTTGTCCGGATCGATGGCGTCGGGGTCGGTGACGCCCGCCTTGATCAGGGCCTTGCGAACACGCTCGGCCAGTTCCCCGGCCGCCTTGTTGGTGAAGGTGAGGCCCAGGACCTGCTCGGGGGCGACCTGACCGGTGCCGACCAGCCAGACCACGCGTGCGGCCATCACCGTCGTCTTGCCGGAGCCGGCTCCGGCAACGATCACCTGCGGGGCGGGCGGCGCGGTGATGCAGGCCGTCTGCTCCGGGGTGAACGGGATGCCGAGCAGCTCTTTGAGTTGCTCGGGGTCGGTGAGGCGCGTGGTCACCTCATCGAGGCTAACCGGCACCACTGACAGCGCCGTCCTGTTCCGGCTCAGTGGAGGCGCACGTCACTCGACGACGTGTTTGCCCTCCGGACGCGCGCTGCACGAAGCACGGAAGGCGCAGTGCGTGCAGTGCTGCCCGGTCGTCGGTACGAAGCGCTCGTCGAGGACCTTGCCGGCCGCGGTGGCGAGGAGGTCGCCGACCCACTCCCCTTCGAGGGACTCTTGTGCCTGCACCTTCGGCAGCGCCTCGCCGCCGTCCTTCTTGGCGGCGCCCTGGCGGAGCTGCACCAGTTCGGCTCCTCCGGAATGCGGACGGACTCCGTCGAAGATCTCGTCGACCACGCCTTCGTTCACGGCGAGCTGGTACACGGCGAGCTGTGGGTGGCGGGCGACGTCCGCGGCGCTCGGTACCTGCTTGCCGGTCTTGAAGTCGACTACGTAGGCGCGGCCCTCGGCGTCTCGCTCCACACGGTCCATGGAGCCGCGGATGCGTACTTCGTAGGAGCCTGCCTCGAGCGTCACGTCGAAGTCGTGCTCGCTGGCGACAGCGGTGCGGCCCGTGCGGTCCATGACGTGCCACTGAAGGAATCGTTCGAGCGCGGCGCGGGCGTTCTCCTTCTCCTGGGCCGACTTCCAGGGCGCGTCGAAGGCGAGGGAGTCCCACACGGAATCCAGGCGCTCCATGAGGACGGCGAGGTCGGCGGGCGTGCGCCCGGAGGCGACCTCGTCGGCCAGGACGTGCACGACGTTGCCGAAGCCCTGGGCCGCGGTGGCGGGGGCGTCGGCCTTCACCTCGCGGCCGAGGAACCACTGCAGGGCGCAGGTGTTGGCCAGCTGGTCGAGGGCGCTTCCGGAGAGGACGACGGGCTTGTCGCGGTCGCGCAGCGGGACCTTGCTCTCGGTCGGCTCGTACATGCCCCACCAGCGGTACGGGTGGGCGGACGGCACGAGCGGTCTTCCGTCGTCGCTGAGCGCCGCGAGCTGGGCGAGGCGGCGCGCGGCGGCCTCGCGCAGCCCCTCGGAGACACGCGGGTCGACCGTCGTGGCACGCAGTTCGGCGACGAGCGCGGCCACCGCCAAGGGGCGGCGCGGGCGCCCGCTGACGTCCTTGGGTTCCACGCCCAGCTCGGTCAGGAACCGGGACGGCTGGTCGCCGTCGTCCGCGGGCGCCTTCACCGCGGTGACGACGAGCCGCTCCCGCGCGCGCGTGGCGGCGACGTAGAACAGGCGTCGTTCCTCTGCGAGCAGCGCTCCGGGGGTGAGGGGTTCGGCGAGACCGTCGCGTCCGATGCGGTCGGCCTCCAGGAGTGAGCCGCGGCGCCGCAGATCGGGCCACAGTCCCTCCTGGACGCCCGCGACGACGACGAGCCGCCACTCCAGGCCCTTGGAGCGGTGGGCGGTCATCAGGCGCACGGCGTCGGGGCGCACGGCCCGTCCGGCGCGGGTGTCGGCCGCGATGTCCTGGGCCTCCAGTTCCTCCAGGAAGTTGTGGGCGCCACGGCCTCCGGTGCGCTCCTCCGCGCGCGAGGCGACGGCGAACAGGGCGCAGACGGCGTCCAGATCACGGTCCGCGTTGCGCCCGGCCGCGCCGCCTCGGCGGGCGGCGCGCTCCAGCCGGCTCGGCCAGGGGGTGCCGTTCCACAGCTCCCAGAGGGCTTCCTCGGCGGTGCCGCCGTCGGAGAGCTTCTGGCGGGCGGTGGCGAGGAGCGCACCAAGACGCTGCGCGCCACGGGCGTACGTCGGGTCGTGCAGAGCGAGCCGTTCGGGCTCGACAAGGGCACGCGCGAGCAGCTCGTCCGAGGGCGGCGGCAGCGCGTTCCCTGACGCGCGCTCCTCCTCGCGCAGCGCGCGCCCCAGGCGGCGCAGATCGGCCGTGTCCATCCCGGCGAGCGGTGAGGCCAGGAGTTCGAGAGCCGTCTCGGTGTCGAGCCGGTACTCGCCTTCCGAAGTGTCCGAAGTTTCCTGGGCGTCCTGGGTGTCCGAGGTATCTGCCCGGGCCACCACCTTGAGGGCCGTCAGCAGCGGCGTGACCGCCGGTTCGTGGCGCAGTGGCAGGTCGTCGCCGTCGATGTCGAGGGGGACGCCAGCTGCCGTGAGCGCGCGCCGCACCGCCGGAATGCTGCGCGAGCCGGCGCGCACCAGGACGGCCATGTCGCTCCACGGGATGCCGTCCTCCAGGTGGGCACGCCGCAGGATGTCCGCGATGTTGTCGAGTTCCGTACCGGACGTCGGATACGTGTAGACCTCGGTCCTGCCTCCGTCGCGTACGGGCGACAGCTCACGGTGGGCACGCACCTTGTGCGCGGGCAGCCGGGTCAGTGGCATCCGCTGGGTGATGCGGCGCGTCGCCTCCAGGAGACGGGCGCCGGAACGCCGGGATGTGGTGAGCACTTCGACCGGGGCGGGGGCGCCGTCCGCCTGCGGGAAATCTCCGCGGAAGTCCAGAATGCCGTTCACGTCCGCGCCCCGGAACGCGTAGATCGACTGGTCCGGGTCGCCGAAGGCGACGAGCGTGCGCCCCCCGCCCGCGAGCGCGTGCAGCAGCCGCACCTGGGCGGGGTCGGTGTCCTGGTACTCGTCGACGAACACGGCGTCGTACTGCGTGGCGAGCCGATCCGCGACCTCCGTGCGGCGCGCGAGGAGCACGGCGCGATGCACCAGTTCCGCGTAGTCGAGCACGCCCTGCGCGTCGAGGACGTCCAGATACTCGGCAAGGAAGGTAGCGGCCGCCCGCCAGTCCGGGCGGCCGATGCGGCGCGCGAACGCGTCCAGGGCGGCAGGACCCAGCCCCAGCTCCCGGCTCCGGGCGAGGACCGCGCGCACCTCGTCGGCGAAGCCCCGCGTGGTGAGGCACGCGCGCAGCTCGTCGGGCCAGCGCACATGCGCGAGCCCCGCCTGTTCCAGGTCGATCTGCCCCGCGAGCAGTTCCCGTACGGCGACGTCCTGCTCGGGACCCGACAGCAGCCGCAAGGGCTCCACGAAGAGATCCGCGTCCTGGTGGGCACGGACCAGGGCGTAACAGAACGAGTGGAACGTCGTCGCCTGTGGGGCGTGTGCGGCGCCGATGCGCTGCGCCATGCGGTCACGCAGTTCGACCGCGGCCTTCCGGCTGAACGTGAGCACCAGGATGCGTTCGGGGTCGGTGCCCTTGGCGATGCGCGCCGAGACGGCCTCCACGAGAGTCGTGGACTTGCCCGTTCCGGGTCCGGCCAGGACGAGGAGCGGCCCGTGGGCATGGTCAACCACCGCACGCTGATGTGCGTCCAGACGAGGGGGGTCCACCTGAGCCGGCGGGGTACGCACCAGTCGGTACGCACCGGGGAGCCCCTGTCGAACCTGGTGCTGCGACAGGTGCCGGGTGGACGAGGAGGAGCTCACGTGGATCGCTGGTCCTGGTGGGTGTGCTGGTGGTCGAAGAGCCGTCCGCGTGAAGCGGTGGCCATGGAGTGAAGGAGGTGTCTGTCATCGACGGTGCCGTCGACGCTACGCCGTCGAGTGTGGCGGAAGCCGGGCTTCCGGCGCCTCTCCCGCACTCCTCCGGGCGCAGATGTGCCCGGTCTCACCAACGGACACGGGGCCGCCGAAGTGCCCCGCATGCCCCGTTTCCCCCATACGGGCCACCGGCACCCCACCCGCGCGCGGGATGGCCGAAGCTGTCAATTGTGAGCTTCCGTACCCGCCCGGCCGTCCCACCGCGCGCGTCTCATGTCGAGGCGTGGCAGGTGGCCCTCGGCGGTCCGGGAGGCCTCACGCAAGGGCGTGCCCTCCTCCCTGTAGTGGTCGAGCGCGCGCAGCTCGTTCCCCGGCAGGAACTGCCCGTCCGCACGGACCACACGCCACCACGGAACCGCGCCTCCGTAGAGCGCCATCACCCGCCCCACCTGGCGGGGCCCGCCCTCCTCGAGCCATTCGGCCACGTCCCCGTACGTCATGACCCGCCCGCGCGGGATCAGCTCCGCGACGTCCAGGACCCGCTCCGCGTACGCGGGAAGCTCTCCCGCCGGTTCGCTCTCCTTGCTCATCCGACCCATCCTGCCGCACGGCACCGACAGCGCGGAGGGACGTACGAGAGGCGGCCCGGACAGACGGGGACGACGAGGCCTGCAGCGGACTCCCGCCTCCTCGAATGCACCCTGATGCCCCCCTATGGCGGTGTGGCATGCCACCATCGTGCGGACGGTGACTGGTGATACGAGATCAAGAAGAGACCACGGAGCAGCAGAGCGTGCACCCCGACAAGGCGGAGGGCACCTCTGTGGCACCGGCGCGCCCTGACGAAGCGGCCGATCAGGCCGCCGAAGCGAAGCACGAGCAACCGTTGCACGACCCCGACTGTGCCGAGGGGGACACGCACGCCGAGCAGGTAGACGGTGACGAACCGCTGCTCCCCGCGCGCGTGCACCGCCCCTCCGACCTCATGCGGCTCCTCGTCGGCCTGCTCGCCGTCGTCGTGATCATGGCGATCGCGGCATTCGCACACGGCACGACCTCGGGCTTCGCCCAGGACATCGACAAGGGCACCGGCCAGGCACCCGACCTGCTGACCAAGTTCGCGGGTCTCGCGTCGAGCATCGCCATCCTGTTGGTGCCGGTCGCGTTCGCCATCGAGCGGCTCATCAAGCGCGACGGCCTACGGATCGCCGACGGAGTCCTCGCCGCGGTCCTCGCACACGGAGTGACGCTCGCGACGGACCTGTGGGTCGCCAAGGCCGCCCCGCAGTCCATCCAGGAAGCGCTCACCACGGTGTCGCCCGGTGACATCCACGCACTGACCGACCCGGTGCACGGCTACCTGGCGCCCGTCATCGCCTATATGACGGCCGTCGGCATGTCCCGGCGACCACGGTGGCGCGTCGTGCTGTGGGTGGTGCTGCTGCTCGACGCCTTCGCGATGCTCGTCACCGGCTACACGACACCGTTCTCGATCATCCTGACGGTCCTCATCGGCTGGACCGTCGCCTACGGAACGCTGTACGCCGTCGGCTCCCCGAACGTGCGCCCTACAGGGCAGACGCTCCTCGCCGGCCTGCGCCACGTCGGCTTCCACCCCGTCAACGCCTCCCGTGAGGAAGCCCATGAGGGCACTACGGAGAACGGCGACCGGGGGCGGCGCTACTTCGTCACCCTGGAGGACGGCCCACCGCTGGACGTCACCGTGGTGGACCGGGAGCAGCAGGCGCAGGGCTTCTTCTACCGCGTGTGGCGACGCCTGACGCTGCGCGGCATCACGCAGCGCCGCAGCCTCCAGTCGCTGCGCCAGGCCCTGGAGCAGGAGGCGCTGCTCGCCTATGCGGCGATCGCCGCCGGGGCGAACGCGCCGAAGCTGATCGCGACGTCCGAGCTCGGCCCCGACGCCGTCATGCTCGTCTACGAGCACGTCGGCGGCCGGTCCCTGGACTCGCTGCCGGACGAGGAGATCACCGATGAGCTGATGCGCGACACCTGGCACCAGGTCCAGGCGCTCCAGTCACGGCGGATCGCGCATCGCAGGCTGGCCGGCGATGCGATTCTGGTGGATCGTTCCGGCACCGTCATTCTCACGGATCTGCGGGGCGGCGAGATCGCCGCGGGCGACCTCGTGCTCCGCATGGACATCGCCCAGCTGCTCACGACGCTCGGCCTTCGGGCAGGCGCCGAACGCACCGTCGCGTCCGCCGTGGGAGTCCTGGGCCCGGACACCATCGCCGACTGTCTGCCGCTGCTGCAGCCGATCGCGCTCACCCGCTCCACCAGGGCGACGCTGCGCAAGCTCGGACGTGAGCGTGCCCAGCGCGAGCGCGAGGCCGTCCTGGAGGCGTCCAGCAAGGCCAAGCAGGCGCGCATCGAGGAGACCACCACCAGCGACACCGGCAAGGTGTCCGTACGCGCTGAGAAGAAGTCCGAGAAGGCGGAACGCCAGGCCGAGAAGCGGGCCCTCGACGAGGCTCTGGACGAGGCCCGCGAGGAGGATCTGCTGACCCAGATCCGCCACCAGGTGCTGCGCATCCGGCCACAGGCGCCCGTCGAACCGGCCCGCCTGGAGCGCATCAGGCCGCGCACGCTGATCAGTTTCATCGCCGGTGCGATCGGCGCGTACTTCCTGTTGTCGCAGCTCACCCACATCGACTTCGGGGCGATCGTGGGCGAGGCCGAGTGGGGCTGGGTCGGCCTCGCGGTGCTGTTCTCCGCGCTCAGCTACGTAGCCGCCGCGATGAGCCTGCTCGGCTTCGTGCCGGAACGCGTCCCCTTCATGCGGGCCGTAGCGGCCCAGGTCGCCGGTTCCTTCGTGAAGATCGTGGCGCCGGCGGCGGTCGGTGGAGTGGCACTCAACACGCGTTTTCTGCAGCGTGCGGGGGTGCGTCCGGGGCTCGCTGTGGCCAGTGTGGGCGCCTCGCAGCTGTTCGGCATGGGCAGCCACATCCTGCTGCTGCTGACCTTCGGTTACCTGACAGGGACGGAGAAGACGCCCTCCTTGTCGCCGTCCCGCACGGTCATCGCGGGCCTGTTGACCGTCGCAGTGCTCGTCCTTGTCATGACGTCGATTCCGTTCCTGCGGAAATTCGTCGTCACGCGCGTGCGCTCACTTTTCGCCGGTGTCGTGCCGCGCATGCTCGATGTGCTGCAGCGGCCGCGGAAGCTGCTCACGGGCATCGGCGGCATGCTGCTGCTGACCGCCTGCTTCGTGATGTGCCTCGACGCCTCGATCCGTGCCTTCGGGGACGAGACCCAGACCACGATCAGCCTGGCCAGCGTCGCGGTGGTCTTCCTCGCCGGCAACGCGCTCGGCTCGGCCGCCCCGACACCGGGTGGCGTGGGTGCCGTCGAGGCGACCCTGACGGTGGGTCTGATCGCGGTCGGCCTGCCCAAGGAAGTAGCGGCACCCGCGGTACTGCTGTACCGGCTGCTGACTCTGTGGCTCCCCGTCCTCCCTGGATGGCTGTTCTTCAACCACCTGACAAGGAAGGGCGCCCTCTAGGGGACTTGCCCCCCGGGCGCGGACCTCACTCGCACAGCCCGCAGCCCGAGCGTCCCGCACCCCGCCACCGCAGGATGGACGCATGCCCAATCCGTCCTGGTCCCGTACCGCTGCCCTGACCGCCGCCACCCTGCTGTCCGTATCGCTCGCGGCATGCAGCAGCGACAGGGAGGACGACGTGGATCTTCCGTCCCAGGAGCTGAGCTGGAAGGACTGCCCCGCACCAGCGGAGTCCCAGGGCGGCGGTGACGCTCCTTCGCCGCTCCCTGGCGGCGCCGAGTGGCAGTGCGCCACCATGAAGGCGCCGCTCGACTGGGACGAGCCCAAGGGCGACACGATCGACCTGGCGTTGATCCGCGCCAAGGCGAGCGGGGACGACGACAAGCGGATCGGCTCGCTGATCTTCAACTTCGGCGGTCCCGGCGGCTCCGGGGTCACCACCCTCCCGGCCTTCGGCTCCGAGTACGCGAAGCTGCGCACCCGCTACGACCTCGTCAGCTTCGACCCGCGCGGGGTGGGCCGCAGCGCGGGCGTCAAGTGCGAGGACGACAAGCAGCTCGACGAGTACTTCCAACAGGACTCGACGCCGGACGACACCGCGGAGCAGAAGAAGCTCGTCGACAACATCAAGACGTTCAACGGCACGTGCGAGAAGAACTCCGACAAGGTGCTCCCCCACGTACGCACCACGGACGCGGCCCGCGACATGGATCTCATGCGCCAGGTCCTCGGCGACGACAAGCTGCACTACTTCGGTATCTCCTACGGCACCGAACTGGGCGGCGTCTACGCCCATTTGTTCCCCAAGAAGATGGGCCGCGCCGTGTTCGACGGCGTCGTCGACCCCACGCAGGACCCGGAGGAGGGGGCGCTCGGCCAGGCGAAGGGCTTCCAGCTCGCCCTCGACAACTACGCCGAGCACTGCACATCCCAGGCCGAGGACTGCCCCGTCGGGGACACTCCGCAGGACGTCAAGACCAAGATCGCAAAGCTGCTCGACGAGCTCGGGGAGAAGCCGATCCCGGGCATCTTCCCGCGCGACCTCACGCAGACCGCGGCGACCAACGGGGTCGCGCAGGCCCTGTACTCGCAGGACTTCTGGGAGTACCTGACCGATGGCCTCCAGCAGGCCTACAACGGTGACGGCAAGATCCTCATGGCACTGTCCGACTCCATGAACGGGCGCAACGAGGACGGCAAGTACAGCAATATCCAGGCCGCCAACATCGCCATCAACTGCGCCGACGACAAGCCCCGCTACAAGGCGAAGGACGTCGACGCGAAGCTGCCGGAGTTCCGCAAGGCGTCCCCGATGTTCGGCGACTACCTGGCCTGGGGCATGCTCAACTGCTCCGGCTGGGCCGTCGACGGGGCCGCCGAGCACCCGGACGTCAGCGCGCCGGGCTCCGCCCCGATCCTCGTCGTCGGCAACACCGGCGACCCGGCCACCCCGTACGAGGGGGCGAAGAAGATGGTCGACGCGCTCGGCGAGGACGTGGGCGTCGAGTTGACGTACGACGGCCAGGGGCACGGGGCCTACGACAGCGGAAACAAGTGCGTGCACGGCGCCGTGAACACCTACCTCCTCAGCGGGAAGCCCCCGAACGAGGGAACGGTTTGCAAGTGATCTCGGAGTTGTCCACAGGCCGAGTCGGATGTCCGTGGGCGCTCCTACGATGGCTTGACTGTCTCTCGAACGGGGGCAGTTGAGGGGGGAGGTGCCATGGCGGCACAGGATTCGCGTGTGCCCGCGGGCACACGCACACGCTGGGGAAAGGGCGTCCGGGGGCTCGCCCTGGCCGCGGCCGTCGTGCTGACGGCCGGGCCGGTCACGGGCTGCAGCGGTTCGGGCGAGCGCGGCGACGGAGGCGATCCGAAGCCACCGTCGGCCTCCGCTTCACGCCCAGCCGACGCGGCGCCGGGCGACGGCGGCTCCCCCGCCCTCCCTTCGTCCCTCACCGGCCAGCACCTCGACTGGGGCCGTTGCCGTGCGCACGCGGGCTCGCCCGCGCCCGGTTCCGATTGGCAGTGCGCGACGCTCAAGGCGCCGCTCGACCATGCCGAGCCGACCGGGCCCACGATCGACCTGGCCCTCATCCGCACCAAGGCTCGGGGCGACAGGGGCGATCGGATCGGGTCCCTGCTGTTCAACTTCGGCGGCCCGGGCGGCTCCGGAGTGGAGCTGCTGCCGGCCCTTGCCCCGCAGTACTCGAAGCTGCGTGAGCGCTACGACCTGGTGAGCTTCGATCCGCGCGGCGTCTCGGCAAGCCGCGGGCTGGACTGTCGCAGCGACAAGGTGACGCAGGCGGCCGAGTCCATCGACCTCACTCCGGACACCTCAGCGGAGGAGACGGCGTATCTCAAGGATGCCGTCGCATTCGGCAAGGGCTGCAGCAAGCAGGCCGGCGCACTGCTCGCCCATGTGTCGACCACCGAGGCCGCGCGCGACATGGACCTCATGCGTCAGGTCCTCGGTGACAAAAGGCTCCACTACATGGGTGTCTCCTACGGCACCGAACTGGGCGGAATCTACGCCCACTTGTTCCCCGACAAGGTCGGTCGGCTCACCCTGGACGCCGTGGTCGATCCGACCGCGGGACGCATCGGGCAGGCCGAGAACCAGGCCCGCGGATTCCAGCGGGCCCTCGACAACTACTTCAGGTCACGCGGCAAGGACCCCCAGGAGGGTTCGCGTGACGTCGCCGCACTCCTGAAGAAGCTCGACGCGAAACCTCTGCCCGCCCCGGGCGGCCGCGAGTTGAACGAGTCGCTCGCGACGACCGGCATCGCGGTCACCCTGTACAGCAAGACCAGCTGGCCCGCCCTGACGCGAGGCCTGCGGGACGCGGAGCGGGGCGACGGCACCACCCTGCTCGCGCTCGCCGACTCGTACAACAACCGTGACGCGAGCGGGCGTTACGGCACGGCGAGTCACTCGCAGCGGGCGATCTCCTGCCTCGACGACAAGGTGCGCCCCACGGTGCGGGAGACGAAGGAGCGGCTGGCGAAGTTCCGGAAGATATCGCCCGTGTTCGGGTCGTACATGGGCTGGGACACCGCGGGTTGGTGCCATGACTGGCCGGTTCCGGGCCAGTGGGACGAGCCGGATGTGAGCGCGCGGGGCGCGGCACCGGTTCTTGTCGTGGGCAACACCGGCGACCCGGCGACCCCCTACGAGGGCGCGCGCCGCATGGCCGACGAGTTGGGCACGGGCGTCGGCGTCGAGCTGACGTGGAAGGGCGAGGGACACGGGGCGTACGGCTCGGGCAGCGCCTGCGTGGACTCGACGGTCGACGCGTATCTCCTGGAGGGGCGAATACCGCGCGACGGCAAGGTGTGCTCCTGACGGCGAGCGTCCGCCCCGATACGACGGACGGGCCTCGCGCACAGTGCGCGAGGCCCGTCCGATCAGCTCACAGTGGCTGAGCCGAGGCTCAGTAGACCGGCTTGTCCGGCTCGATCTGGTTGACCCAGCCGATGACGCCGCCGCCGACGTGCACGGCGTCCGAGAAGCCCGCGGACTTCAGCACGGCGAGAACTTCCGCACTGCGGACACCCGTCTTGCAATGCAAGACGATCTTCTTGTCCTGCGGCATGCTCTCCAGGGCCGTGCCCATGAGGAACTCGCCCTTCGGGATCAGCTTGGCGCCCGGGATGGAGACGATCTCGTACTCGTTCGGCTCGCGGACGTCGATGATCTCGATGCTCTCGCCGTCGTCGATCCACTCCTTGAGCTGCTTCGGAGTGATCGTGGAACCGGCGGCGGCCTCCTGCGCCTCATCGGACACGACGCCGCAGAAGGCCTCGTAGTCGATGAGCTCGGTGACGGTCGCGTTCGGGCCGCAGACCGCGCAGTCGGGGTCCTTGCGGACCTTGACCTGGCGGTACTGCATCTCGAGGGCGTCGTAGATCATCAGGCGGCCGACCAGCGGGTCGCCCACGCCGGCCAGGACCTTGATCGCCTCGGTGACCTGGATGGAGCCGATGGACGCGCACAGCACACCCAGGACACCGCCCTCGGCGCAGGAGGGGACCATGCCGGGGGGCGGGGGCTCCGGGTACAGGCAGCGGTAGCACGGCCCGTGCTCGGACCAGAAGACCGAGGCCTGACCGTCGAAGCGGTAGATGGAACCCCACACGTAGGGCTTGTTGAGCAGCACGCACGCGTCGTTGACGAGGTAACGCGTCGCGAAGTTGTCCGTGCCGTCGACGATCAGGTCGTACTGGCTGAAGATGTCCATCACGTTGTCGGCCTCGAGCCGCTCCTTGTGAAGGATCACGTTCACGTACGGGTTGATGCCGAGGACCGAGTCCTTCGCGGACTCCGCCTTGGACCGGCCGATGTCGGCCTGGCTGTGGATGATCTGGCGCTGCAGGTTCGACTCGTCGACCTCGTCGAACTCCACGATGCCGAGCGTGCCCACGCCCGCAGCGGCCAGGTACATGAGGGCCGGCGAGCCAAGGCCACCGGCGCCCACACAGAGCACCTTGGCGTTCTTCAGCCGCTTCTGCCCGTCCATCCCGACATCCGGGATGATCAGGTGGCGGGAGTACCTGCGGACCTCGTCTACGGTGAGCTCAGCAGCTGGCTCGACCAGGGGTGGCAGCGACACGGGGACTCCGTTGGTCGGTATCTACGTACGGTTGTTCCGTCTGTAACACTGCCACGCCCCCCTTCATTCCGAGACACCGCGTCCGATGCGCGAGACGATTTCGTCCCAGTAACCGGGCATCCCCTCCCAGGGTTCGGCCGAGTCGCCCCGGTCCGTGCGATCGGTGAAGTAGATCGTGCCCGCACCCTGCCAGCGCGCGATGCGCAGCGCCTCCTCGAGATGACCGAGGGGCATTCCATGGACGAAGTGGCAGAACCGCTCGTGCGGATAGTCGGCGGTCCACTCGGCGACCTGGGACCAGCGGTAGTCGCTCCAGGGTCCGGAGAAGGTCACCAACTGGTCGGCGCTCTCGGCGTATCCGGGGTACGGGTGGGTGCCGTGGTTGAACACGATGTGCGCGTCGTCGACAAGGGCGCGCAGGGTCGTGGCGGCGCGCCGGACCTCGGGGAGCGCGGCCCGCTCGGTGGGGCAGCAGTCGAAGTAGAAGCCGTCCACCTGGTACCAGTCGAGGAAGCGGTGCGCGTCGGAGACGAGTTCACCGAAGGCGCGGGCGCCATAGGCCAGGTCCAAGTGACCAAGGACACGCACCCCGGCCTGTCGAAGCCGGCCCGCGGCCTCCAGGCAGTGCTGGTCGGGGCGGGCCCCCGGACCATTGGCGACATTCAGAACAACCCAGTGCAAAGGCGTTGCGGGGCGGGTGAGTTCGGCCCACTCTGCGGGCGCGACGAGGGGGTGTGCGAAACCGGGGATGCCGAAGCCGAGTCGTACGTCGGTGCTCGACAGGCCAGTCGCGGTCGGGGTCAGATACGGCATGCCGCCTCCATCCAGATGTCGGCGAGGGACTCTTCGAGGTTGATGCGGGGACGCCAGCCGAGCCGGTCGCGGGCCGTGCGCACGTCGGCCTGCTGCCAGCCGCCGCAGCCGTCGGGATACGGATACGCGCCCGGCCCGGGAGGCATCCCGTGGTCCGATTCGTTTCGGGGGTGGCCGACGGATGTCCGCATCCCGACAGCGGGGCCGTCGAGTTCATGGAGGGATCCGCCGAAACCGGCGACGCGGGCGAGCACGGCGGCGGCGTCCCGCAGTCGCACGGCGCGGCCCGAGCCGATGTTGATGACGCCCTGCGCGGCGGAGAGCGATGCGGCGTGCACGGCGCGCGCCACGTCCCGTACGTCGATGAAGTCGCGCTGGGCACCGAGACCGCCCAGTTTCAGTTCGCCGTCACCGGCCTGCATCGCGCGGCGCATCGCCTCGGCGAGCCGGCCGAGCGGGGAGCCTGCCGGGGTGCCGGGCCCCGCGGGCGAGAAGACGCGCAGGACGACGGCGTCGAGGCCGGATCCGAGAACGAGTTCGGTGGCGGCGAGCTTGCTGACGCCGTACGGGCCGCCCGGCCGGGGCACCGCGTCCTCCGCGGTGGACGAGCCGGGCTGCGCGGGCCCGTACTCGGCGCCGCAGCCGATCTGCACGAGGCGGGCGCCGCAGCCGCTGCGCCGAAGGGCCTCGCAGACGGTGGCGACGGCGACGGTGTTGTGCCGGGTGAGTTCACGGGCGCCGCCGCGGGTGGCACCGGCGCAGTTGATGACCACTCCGGGGTGGACGGCGTCCAGGAAGCGGGTGAGTGCGCCCGGGCTGCCGGTGGCGAGGTCGAAGCGGACGTCGGCGTCGTCGCCCCGGCCGAGCGTGGTCAGCTGTACCGCGGGGTCGGCCAGCAGGCGGTCGGTGACGAAGCGGCCCAGATACCCGTTGGCTCCGATCAGCAGAACCCTCATCGGGTGCCTCCCAGGGGTCGCGCTCCGGTCCCTCGGGGCGCTCCGAGGGCGTCGCGCACTCCGCGCGCTGCGCGCGGGGCGCACCGGTCGTGGATTCCGCGCTGCCCGTGAGGTCCGGAGTATCCGGCGTATCCGGCGCCTCCGGGAGGAGGGGTGGTCATCTGGCGTTCTCCTTATGAGGGTTGCCCTGGGTCTTCGGATGAGCCCGCGGTGTCGGCCCCACGGGCAGGGGGTGGTCCTGGTCATCTGGCGTGTGCTGGACGCGGTGGCACGGCGCGCTCGACGGAGGCGGCGATACCGGGGGTGGTGGTCATGGCGCCCAGCCGATCGGGCCGTCCGCGTTCGCGTGGGCGGAGGCTCGGGTCAGGGTGCGGGTGGCGTGCACGAGGAGGACGAGGGCGGCGACGGCGCAGGCGACCGTCGGCACGATGCCCGCGCCGACCGCGTCGACGGCGGTCTCGACGGGCAGGCCCAGGACGTCGCAGCCGGGCAGTCGTGCGGCGAAGACCGCGGCGACGGCCAGAATTTCGACGGCGACGGCGGCGCCCAGCGCGACAGCGGGGGCGTGCGTACGGCGGTGCGCGGCGAGGAGGCGGGCGAGCAGCAGCAGTACGCCCAGGGCGCCCGCTCCGGCGTAGTCCACCTTCTCGTCGAGTACGGCGCCGGCCAGCACGAGGAGCGCGACGAGGGCGAGCGCGAACAGGGCCACGGCTCCGAGGAGCAACGGGCGTACGGAGGCGGCGAATTCGGCGAGCCCCCGGCTTGCGGCGAGGCGGCGGCGCGCCCCGCCCGAGAAGAGCTGGGCGCACCAGGTGGCCGGTGCCACGGCGACGGCGAGCGCGACCAGCGGTGCGGTCGCGGGGGCCCAGGGCTCATCGGGCCCGCCCGCGAGCGCGGCGTCGAGGAGGCCGTCGCCGAGGAGGGCGTACGCGAGCAGCCAGCAGGACCACAGCCGGGCCGAGGCGGCGGAGGGCCCATCGGCCGCGCGCAGCGGCCCGTGGCGCAGTGTCGCGCGAAGGGCGACGAGGGTGGCGAGCGCACCGACGAGGCCGATGGCCAGGCGCGCGGTGCCCGCCGTGGCGTGCAGGCCGAACAGCGTGAGCGCGCAGACGGCGCCCGGCAGCAGCGCGAGCCCGGCCCACAGGCCGCGCACGCCGGTGGCGGGGCCGATGGCCTCGACGACGGGCCGGTACGGGTCGCCGTCTCTCGACGCACGGGCGTACATCTCCTCGGCGAGCGAGAACACGTCCTTGTGGCGGAAGCGGGCAGCGGTCCTGTCGGTGACGCCGTGGGCCTCAAGACCCGCGGCGATCTCCAGCGGGTCGACGGCCCGCTCGCACAGTTCACGATGCCGGTGCATCAATCCCTTGACCGGGTCGGCACCGGAGCGGCGGTGGACGGGGCGGAGGTTGGCGCCGCGGGGATCGGCGTCACGGGAGTCGTCGCCGCGCGGACCGACGATCCGCGCGACATCGGCACGGTGGTCGGCCTCCGTACGGGAGTCGACGTCACGGAAGTCGTCATCACGGGAATCGGCGCTGCGGGATTCGGCGCTACGGGTCTCGACGCTGCCGGTGTCGGCACCATTGGTGTCGGCACCACGGGACTCGATACCGCTCGGCTCAACGTCACTGAGCTCGCTGTCACTGAGCTCGACGTCACTCCGCTCCACGTCACGGGACTTCACATCGCGGGACTCCGCATCGCGGGACCCCACGTCCCGGGACTCCGCATCGCGGGGCCCGGCGCCAAAGAACTCCGCGACACCGACACCAGCACCAGCCCCGCCGCCGGCACCATCAGCACCAGCCCCGTCGCCGCCCGCATCACCCTCACCATCCGCGCGCCCCCGGGCACCGCCCCCGTCGTCGAGGACGGACAACCGCCAGGCAGCCGGATCACGCAGCAATCCCACGTCCAGGTCCTCCAGGTCCTCCAGGTCGGCCTGTTCCGTGGAGGCCCGGTCGACGTCCACCTCGCCGCCGGCGCGGCCACCACCGCGCGCCCCCAGCGCGTCCGCCGACCCGGCGCCCCACGCTCCGGCGCTCACCGGTACTCGGGGCGCATCGGCGTCGCCCCCGGTACCGATGTCGTCGAACGCGGCACGCTCACTCGTGCGTTCGCTGATCCGCCCGGTCATCCGTCCGCCTCCCCGCTGCCCTGCGTCATCCCGGCCAACTGCTCCCGCGCATCGCCACCGGCTCCCCAACTCGTCCCGGCGGCTCCGCCCGCGCGTCCGGCCAGCCACGCGCCGCCCCGGTCCCCCGTGCTCTGCGTGGTCCAGCGGCCCGGCACATGGGCCTCCGGCGGGTAGGCGAACGGCAAGGGGTCGCCCGCGTCGTCGACGACCTCCCGGCGCACCGGGCAGCGCGAGACGATCTCCAGGTAAATGCTGTGAAATGCCGTGATGTTCTGCTCGGCGGTGAACAGCTCCAGGGCGCGCGCTCGTGCCGCCGCACCGAGCCGTTCGCGCCGCGCGGGGTCGCGCAGCAGCGCCACACACGCCTCGGCGAGCGCGCGCGGGTTGCGCGGCGGCACCACGAGCCCCGTGCCACCGATCACCTCGACGACGGCGCCCGCGTCCGTGGACACCGTCGCCCGCCCGCAGAACATGGCCTCGACCAGGCTGATCGGGAAGCCTTCGACGACGCTGGACAGGACGACGACGCCGCAGGATCCGTAGACATCGGCGAGGTCGGGGGCCTCGGGGGCGCCCAGTTCCTCGAAGGAGACGGGGTTCTCGCCCACGGCGTGGATCCCCTCCGCCTCGTCCGGGAAGAGCTGCGCGGCGAGGGCCTTGCAGTGCCCGAGATACAGCGCGGCCTCGCGGTCCGCCGCGAGATCCGAGGCGTCCGCCCCACCGCCGCCGTGCCCACCACCGCCGTGCCCACCGGGCGCCCTTCCGGGGACGAACCCGTCGGCCGGCCATCCACTGCCATCCACAGCGCCCGCGCCCGCGGCAGCGCCCGCCGCGGCCCCCGGAACCGAGCCCGCCTCCGGCACCCCCACGATGCGCAGCCGGGCCTTCGGCTCTTCCTTGCGGATCTCGGAGAACGCGTGCAGCAGGGAGATCAGGTCCTTGGAAGGGTCGATGCGCCCGACCCAGACGAGGGTGTCCGGATCGCCCGGCCCTTCCCGCTCGCCCACCTCGGCGAAGTGGCCGGCCTCCATGCCGGGGTGAATGGTGCGCAGCTTGGCGCGGTCGGCACCGCACCGCTCCTGCCAGCGCCGCGCATGCGCGTTTCCGGGGGTGATCACGGCGGCCTGCCGGTAGACCTCGGCGGCGAGCCGACCGTGGAAGGCGGCGAGGAGCGCGCGTACCGGCGCGCTCAACTCGGCGTCACCCGCGGCGATGTACCGGGCCCTGAGCTGCACCCCGTACTCCGTGACGAGCAGCGGCACCCCGTAGAAGTGCTTGGCGATCAGGCCGGGCAGGGCGGCCGCGCCGCCGGAGGCCGCGTGGCAGAGATCGACGGACGCGAGCCCGCCCCCTCCGGACAGCCCGGAGGGAAAGCCCGAAGAAGAACCGGACGAAGAACCCGAGGTCGCCCCCGACGGCGAAGCCGAAGCCCCCGACGTCTCGTCCGCCGTCGAACCGGACGCCATCACCGACGCCGAACCCGCCGAGTGGCCCGAGGCGTCGAACCCGGACCCGTCCTCGTACCAGTCCAGCGACAGCGGCCGCAGTTCACGCTCCACGTGCGCGGCGAAGGAGAGCAGATCGGGCACGCGGGCCGCGCGCACCGCTCGGAGTGCGCCCGGCGCACGGCACGCGCGCTCCAGGATGCGGACGGCAGCCTCGGAACGCAGGGAGACGCCAAGGCCGCCCTCGTCGCGGGCGAGTTCGGCAAGCCCGTACAGCGCGTTGGCGAAACGGTCCGCCTCGCTCGACCCCATGCCGTCCGACCCCATGTCGTCCGACGTCGCATCGGCCGATGTCGCGTCGGCCGACACCACGGCCTCGACCAGCTCCCGGTACAACGCGGCGAACCGGCGCCGGGCCCGCCGCCCGAACACGCCGTCGCGCGCGCCGCTCTCGCTCCCGGCTCCCGCCGCCCACATCGGCGCGGTCCGCACGCGCATGACCTGAGGCGGCAGTTCGAGCCACCCCGCGTCCTCCTGCTCCTGGCTGGTGGCGAGCGCGTAAAGGTCGAACTCATGCTGCTCGAGCCCGCGCACGAGCCGGTCGCACCAGAGTCTGGCCTCACCGCTCACATACGGATAACCACCCTCGGTAAGCAGTCCGATGCGCACGCGTACACCCCCGATCTCCCATACAGGGAGCCGCCGTTGGATTGGCGGCTCGCAGCGGGACGAACGTATGCGGACATGCCGGTGGCGTGACGGACGGTTGTCCATCACGCCACCAAAAGGGGTGAACGGGCGTAACTTTCCCGCACGCGCGACGTTCGGTCGCGCTAAGAGATCAAACGGCTACATATAGCTACGTAGCGTCAACCCTTGGGAAAGGCCCAGGGGTTGGGCTTGCACGTGATCCCGCCGGATGTCAGGAACTTGGTCTGCTGCTGCATGACCGGCGCGAGCGAGCCGTTCTGCGAGCAGCTCACGTGGTTGAAGCCGAGCCGGTGACCGACCTCGTGATTGATGAGCATCTGCCGGTACGGGTGGATGGCGGTGTCGCCGAGCACGTCGTCGTACGTCTTCGAGCCCTGGGCCCACCGGTACGCGTTGATCATCACGCGGTCGGTGGCGGCGGAGTCGCACGACACGTTGTCCTCGGTGGTGTCGAGGCCCGACTTCGCGCACCAGTCGGCGGTCGTGCCCGGGCTCGCGAGCGTGATCACGAAGTCCGGCTTCCCGGAGGAGACCCGCTCGAAGGTGCGGGCGCTGTCGTGGGCCCAACTCCGCTTGTCGTTCAGGGTCTTCTGGACCGCCTGCGCGAACAGCGACCCGTCGAGCCCGAGCCCCTTCTCCACGTCGACGCGGTAGCGGAACTTCTGCCCGCTGCCCGGCGCCTTGTCGGCCCCGGGGACCGCCGCGAACGAACCGGATGCCTTCAGATCCGCCGCGAGCGGGTACTTCTTGGCCATCTTCTGCCCGTACGTCGCGGGGGCGGCCTGCGCCGTCTCCTTCGGGGCGGCCCGCTGGTCGGTACGCGAGGCGGAGCCACCGTGGGGACGACTGCCCTCGGCGGCCTGCGCCCGCGCGTCACGCGCGGAGCCGTCGTCCGTATCGGCGACCTGCCCCGCGACGACCACGGCGAGCACGGTGGTGACGGCCGCGGCGGCGATGCCCGTGAAGGTCATGCCCCTGCCACGCTTCTCGCGCCCGCCGTCGGACTCGACCGGCGTCCGGTCCTCCGGCGGCGCAGGCGGCCCGGCGGGCCCGGCGTCCCACTCGGTCACGCGCGCGTACGGGTCCGTACCCACAGGGGCACGGGAATCCGCGGGGGCATCGGAACCCGCAAAGGCGTCGAAACCCGCAGGCGCGTTGGGACCCGCAGGGCCGTCGAAGCCCGCAGGCGCGTCGAACGCATCGATGTAGTCCTGCCGCGGGTTCCCCTGAACCGATGCGCCCTGATCCGGTGTTCCCTGAACCGGTCGCTCCCGCCGCGGCCGTGGCCCCGGCAGTGCCGAATCGGCCGGAACCGTCACACCCTGCTCGGGACCGCGCGCCGACGCGACGGGGCCCGCGACCCGCGGCACGGACGCGCCCCAGCCGCCACCCGGCTCCCGCGCCTCGGGGTGGCCGCCACGCACCGGCCCGGCCCCCGGACGCGCGGACGTGTGCCCCGGGAAGGGGGGACGCCCGGCCACCGACGGCGGGGCCGGCGCAGGCGGCGCCTCGGCGGGCCCCCTTCGCCTGCGCCCGGTACCCCCGCCCGGCCGCGACGGGGCATGCGTCTCGGCCTCCACCTGCTGTACGTGGACGGTGTCCTCTGCTGCGCTGTCTGCCGATCCTCGGCGGCTATGCCGTCCCACAGGCCGCCTCAGCTCCCCAATGTCGTGTGGTCGTCGGTGCCGGACGCGTCACTCGCGGCGTCACCGACACTACTGGAGCTCCCGCGCCTCTTGTTCAACGCTTCGGTGTCGGCGAGGAGTTCCCGGAACGACGTCGCGACCGTTTGCGGGTACTCCATCATCGCGACATGCCCCGCGTCCGGGAGCGTGAGCAGCCTGGAGCCCCGGAAGGCACGTGCCGCGCGGGCCGCCATCCGGTACGAGACCAGCAGGTCACGTCCTCCGTATATGAGCTGCGTCGGCGCGAGCACGCGCTCGGCCTGCCGCCAGAGGCCGTGCTGCCCGCCGAGTGTGTACGCGTTCACGACACCGCGCGCGGAGCGGGTCATCGCGTCCCAGAAGTACGGAAGTTGGAGCCGCCGTTCCATTTCCTCCACGGCCACCCTGAAGCCCTCGGGCGTGACCCTGTTCGGGTCCCCGTAGCAAAGGGCCATGACGCCGCGCACCCGCTGCTCCGGCGTCCACTCCTTCGTCAGGCGCGTGAAGAGCGGGGCGACACCGGGCACCGCGAGCAGGCCGGTCGGCAGGGCGGTGCGCTGCACCCGGATCTCCGGCAGCGCGGGCGACACCAGGGTCAGCGTGCGCACCAGGTCGGGACGCGCGGCGGCCACGCGCGTGGCGACGGCTCCGCCCAGCGAGTTACCGAAGAGGTGCACGGGACCGCGCCCCTGTGCGTCCAGATAGCGAATGACCGCGCGCGCGTGCCCGGTCACCGAGTAGTCGCCGTCGTCCGGTGGCGGCGAGTCGCCGAACCCCGGCAGGTCGACCGCCTCCCCGTCGACGACGTCCTCGAGCAGCGACATCAGCGCCGACCAGTTCTGCGATGAGCCGCCGAGCCCGTGCACGTACAGCGCGGGCGGCAGCCCCTCGTGCGCTCCGGGACGGGCCCGGACCGACAACGTAAGGCCGGGGAGCGCGACCGATCGCAGGTGCTCCCCCTCCGCGACCTCGACGGCGCCCGGCGTGGGCGTCGCGGCGGCGATGACGGCAGGCACGCGCGGCGAATCGGTCGAAGACATGCGACATATGTTACGAGACGATCACACAGTGGATCGCGTGTTCGCCATCACAGATCCAAACGCCGCACGGCCGGGCGGCTTCACCCCGGGGACTCCCGTGTCGCTCGGAAGATCCCCATGCCGCTCGGGAGACCCTCCGTACGACTCAGGAGATCCGCGAAAGTCGCATAGCGCCCCGATCGGGTGTCTCCTACGCTCGATATCAGGGCACCCGTCCACGCACGGACAGGTGAGGAAGGGAGCCATCGATGACGGTCGACCCGAGCGACCCCGAGACCTTCGCGGAGCGCCGCCCCGCCGAAGTGGGCGTGGAGACCCCCGAGGCCGACACCGCTGAGCAGTACACGGACCTCGCGCCCGAGCAGGACGACGAGCCCGACCCGGAGGCCGACCCGGACACCGCGAACGAGGCGGACCGGGCGGAACAGGCCCGCGTCGTCGCGATCGACGAGGACGACTACCGGTGAGCGGTGCGCCACGATCCACCCATTTGTGACCACAGATGTGACATCGGGCTCACTACATGCGGTTTTCACAGCAGTCCGGTCCGTGAAATTCTGCGCTCGCACCGCACACATCAGGGTTACTCAAAAGTACGATGACGTCGCGGCGCACACCGCGTACGGACAATCTTGGGAGGCGGCGTGACAGCCATCGAGCAGACGGAGGCAGCGCGCCCCAAGGGCACACGCCTGCCGCGCCGTGCCCGACGCAATCAACTTCTGGGCGCGGCCCAGGAGGTTTTTGTAGCGCAGGGGTACCACGCGGCCGCGATGGACGACATCGCCGAACGGGCCGGCGTCAGCAAGCCGGTGCTCTACCAGCACTTTCCCGGCAAGCTCGAGCTCTACCTGGCGCTGCTCGACCAGCACTGCGAGTCCCTGCTGCAGTCGGTCCGCACGGCGCTCGCCTCCACGACGGACAACAAGCAGCGCGTGGCGGCGACCATGGACGCCTACTTCGCGTACGTGGAGGACGAGGGCGGCGCGTTCCGGCTCGTCTTCGAGTCCGACCTGACGAACGAACCGGCGGTGCGCGAGCGCGTCGACCGGGTCAGCCTGCAGTGCGCCGAGGCGATCTCGGACGTGATCGCGGAGGACACGGGCCTTTCCAAGGACGAGTCGATGCTGCTCGCGACGGGCCTCGGCGGCGTCTCGCAGGTCGTCGCGCGCTACTGGCTGTCCAGCTCGAGCCCGGTCGAGCGCGACACGGCGGTGCAACTGCTGACGTCGCTCGCCTGGCGCGGCATCGCGGGTTTCCCGCTGCACGGCGCGGAGCATCACTGAGCACGCGCCCGTGAGCGCACGCCCGCGCGCACACGGCCCGGCCACACTGCTCACTTTGTTCCCGTCCGGCTGTTCGCTCTTGGCGTGCAGTCGTGGCGCCGGGAGTCTCGCCTGGCCGGGCTAATGTTTGCTGGGTACGGCGCGGTCTTCCGCGCACATCACGGATCGTCGGAGGGACAAGGCCGTGGAGGTCAAGATCGGCGTGCTGCACACGCCTCGCGAGATCGTTCTGGAGAGCGACCAGTCCGCCGAGGAGGTCGAGAGCGCGGTGTCCGCGGCGCTGTCCGGCAAGTCCCAGCTCCTCTCCCTGAAGGACGAGAAGGGCCGCAAGGTCCTGGTCCCCGCCGAGCGCCTCGCCTATGTCGAGCTCGGCGAACCGTCGGCGCGGAAGGTGGGCTTCGGCCCGCTGTAGAGCTTCCCGTCAGGGACGCGCGGACAGAACGTGAAAGGCCTGATGGCACAGCTGCCATCAGGCCTTTTGCATGTTCACAGCGAGCGCACGGCCGATCCTCGCGCGGAGGGTTGCACCCGGGAGGCCAGGGGTAGACCGGCTACGTCCGAAGTGCACCCAACCGGCCGCGCGGGAGGTATCCGCACCATGCTTCTCGAAGCTCTCGGCTCCGTACTGCTCGGCATGGCACTCGCCCTCGGGGCGGGCCGTCGACTGCCGCACCGGCTGCCGTCACGCACACTCGTGCTGCCGACCGGCATCGCGGGCGCCCTGTTCGGGGCGTTCGTCACCCACAGCGCGCTGGGTCCCGGCCATGCGATCGCCACGCTCGTGGGCGCGGTCGCGATGTCCGTGGCCCTTCTCTCACTGCTGCTGCGCCCCACCCGGGGCAGAGCGCGGCAGCAGCTGACTCCGTATGCGTAGACACAGCAGACACAGCACGGACAGAAGAACCAGAAGAATCAGAAGACGTCGCTAGGCGGCGAGGCCGAGCGCTGCCATCCGCTTGGTGTGCGCCTCGGTGATCCGCGAGAACATCTTGCCGACCTGGGCCAGGTCGAAGCCGTCGGCCACGCCCCCGACCAGCATCGTCGACAGCGCGTCCCGGTCCGCGACCACCCGCTGCGACTGCGAGAGCGCCTCCCCCATGAGCCGCCGGGCCCACAGGGCGAGCCGGCCGCCCACGCGCGGGTCGGCCTCGATCGCGGCGCGCACCTTCTCCACGGCGAACGACGCGTGGCCGGTGTCGTCGAGCACGGCGAGGACGAGCGAGCGGCTCTCCGAGTCGAGGCGGGCCGCGACCTCCCGGTAGAAGTCGGACGCGATCGAGTCGCCGACGTACGCCTTGACCAGGCCCTCGAGCCAGTCCGACGGGGCGGTCTGGCGGTGGAAGCCGTCAAGGGCGTCGACGAACGGGTCCATCGCGTCGGTCGGCTCCACGCCGACCGCCGAGAGCCGGTCGCGCAACTGCTCGAAGTGGTGGAACTCGGCGGACGCCATCTTGGCCAGCTCCGCCTTGTCGGCCAGCGTGGGCGCCAGCTTCGCGTCCTCGGCGAGCCGCTCGAACGCCGCCAGCTCTCCGTACGCGAGCGCGCCCAGCAGGTCGACGACGGCGGCGCGATAGTTGTCGTCCGCGGACGCGGTGGCCCAGTCCTGGGCGGCGATACCGGTGAGGCCCTGGTTTGCTTGGGGTGCTTCGGTGGTCGGCGTGGCGTTGTCAGGCGTCTCCATGAAGCGCACAATAGCCCGCTCTCCGCGTCCCGGAAGTCCCTGGTCAAGGAGTGTGACGACGGCTACGTGCGGCATTCGGCCATCGCACATGCGCGATTCCGGGGTATGGTGGTAAAGAGCCCGCCGAGTGCAAGGCGCCTCCAAGGTGCTTCTGCGCACTTCGGACGGGCCTCATGAATGAGGATGCCCGGTCGGAGGCCCGATCGGCTCCGACCCGACAGCCCTCCGGGTCGTACGTCACAAGGCGTACGGACCTGAGGAGGGGCCCTCAGCGGCACGAGCGCTCGAGCGTCGGCAGTGGTCCCGCGCTTTCCGGTCCACCCGATCCCCGCATACCGCGGCTCGAGTCCGGTGTACCGACCGGCACGGTCACGACCCCCGCGTTCGCCTCGCGCCGCACCTCACAGAAGAGGCAACACCCTGACTACGCAGACTTCGACTTTCCGTCAGCTCGGCATTCTTCCCGAGACGGCGGAGGCCCTTGAGGCCGTCGGCATCATCAATCCCTTTCCCATCCAGGAGATGACCCTCCCCGTCGCCCTCTCGGGCTCGGACGTCATCGGCCAGGCCAAGACCGGCACGGGCAAGACCCTCGGTTTCGGCCTTCCGCTCCTGGAGCGCGTCACCGTCCCCGCGGACGTCGAGGCCGGCCGGGCCACGCCCGAGCAGCTGACCGACGCCCCGCAGGCCCTCGTCGTCGTCCCGACGCGCGAGCTGTGCCAGCAGGTGACCAATGACCTCCTGACCGCCGGCAAGGTGCGCAATGTGCGCGTCCTCGCCATATATGGCGGGCGTGCGTACGAGCCCCAGGTCGAGGCCCTGAAGAAGGGCATCGACGTCGTCGTCGGTACGCCCGGCCGACTGCTCGACCTGGCCGGCCAGAAGAAGCTGAACCTCTCGCACGTGAAGGCGCTCGTCCTCGACGAGGCCGACGAGATGCTCGACCTGGGCTTCCTGCCCGACGTCGAGAGGATCATCAACATGCTTCCGGCGAAGCGTCAGACGATGCTGTTCTCGGCGACCATGCCGGGCGCCGTCATCGGCCTGGCCCGCCGCTACATGTCGCAGCCCACGCACATCCGCGCCACCTCGCCGGACGACGAGGGCGCGACCGTGCGGAACACCGCGCAGCACGTGTACCGCGCGCACAACATGGACAAGCCCGAGATGGTCTCGCGCATCCTGCAGGCCGAGGGCCGCGGTCTTTCGATGATCTTCTGCCGTACGAAGCGCACGGCCGCGGACATCGCCGACCAGCTCAAGCGGCGCGGCTTCGCCTCCGGCGCCGTCCACGGCGACCTGGGCCAGGGCGCCCGTGAGCAGGCGCTTCGCGCCTTCCGTAACGGCAAGGTCGACGTGCTCGTGTGCACCGACGTCGCCGCGCGCGGTATCGACGTCGACGATGTGACGCACGTCATCAACTACCAGACGCCCGAGGACGAGAAGACCTACCTGCACCGCATCGGCCGCACCGGCCGCGCGGGCAAGAAGGGCATCGCGATCACGCTGGTCGACTGGGACGACATCCCGCGCTGGCAGCTGATCAACAAGGCTCTTGAGCTGGACTTCAACGACCCGGTCGAGACCTACTCCTCCTCGCCGCACCTCTACGAGGAGATGAACATCCCGGCGGGCACCAAGGGTGTCCTGCCGCGCTCGGAGCGCACGCGCGCCGGGCTCGACGCCGAAGAGGTCGAGGACCTGGGCGAGACCGGTGGCCGCGGGGCGTCGTCCTCGCGCGGCGGCCGTGGTGGCCGAGGCGACCGCGATCGTGACCGGGACCGTGACCGTGACCGGGAGCAGCGCGAACAGCGCGAACAGCGTGAGCGCCCGGCGCGCACGCCGCGCCGCCGTCGCCGTATGCGCGGTGGCGAGCCGGTCGGCGCCGGGGAGGCCACGGCCACCTCCGCACCCGCGTCCGCCCCTGCGTCTGCGTCTGTTCCCGCTCCCGCGGAGGAGTCCGCCGAGCCGCGGACGCCGCGTCGTCGCCGCCGTACGCGCGGTGGCGCGGGCGCCCCGTCGGTCGCACCGGTGGCCCCCGCCGCCGAGGCGGTCGTGGAGACGGTCGAGGCGGAGATTCCCGCCCAGCCGCGTCGTCGTACGCGCAAGAAGGCCGAGGCCGCCGTCGAGACGGTGGAAGCCGTGCCGACGGCCACGGAGCCGGAGCAGGCCGAGCCGAAGGCGAAGCCCGCGCGCACCCGCAAGAAGGCGGAGGCCGCGGTCGACACGGCCGAGGCCACCGAGGCCAAGCCCGCCACGCGGACCCGCACCCGCAAGAAGGCCGAGCCGGTCGTCGAGACCGCTGAGGTGGCCGAGGTCGCCGAGGCCAAGCCGGCCCGGACCCGTACGCGCAAGAAGGCGGAGGCCGCGGTCGACACCGCGGAGGCCACCGAGGCCAAGCCCGCCACGCGGACCCGCACCCGCAAGAAGGCCGAGCCCATCGTCGAGACCGCTGAGGTCGCCGAGGTGAAGCCGGCGCGGACGCGCAAGAAGGCCGAGCCCGTCGCCGAGGCGGCGGACGCGAACGAGGCGAAGCCGGCCCGGACCCGTACGCGCAAGAAGGCGGAAGCCGCGGTCGACACGGCCGAGGCCACCGAGGCCACCGAGGCCAAGCCCGCCACGCGGACCCGCACCCGCAAGAAGGCCGAGCCCATCGTCGAGGCCGCTGAGGTCGCCGAGGTCGCCGAGGCCAAGCCGCGTCGTACGCGCAAGAAGGCGGAGGTCGCCGTCGACACCGCGGAGGCCACCGAGGCCAAGCCCGCCACGCGGACCCGCACCCGCAAGAAGGCCGAGCCGGTCGTCGAGACCGCCGACGCCGTCGAGGCGAAGCCCGCGCGGACCCGCAAGAAGGCCGAGCCCGTCGCCGAGACGGCCGAGGCGAAGCCGCGTCGCACGCGCAAGAAGGTCGTGGCCCCCGAGGCCTGATCGATCCACGGCGAAAGGCCCGGATCCCGCTGCTGCGGGGTCCGGGCCTTCGTTGTCGGTGGCTGCGCGTAATCTCGGCACATGAGCAGGCCCGCGACCTTCACTCCGCCGCCCGGCACCCGTGCGCACCGCCTCCGCACCGCCCGTGGCGACTTCGCCGCGCTCACCGGCGAGCCGGCCGGCGGCCCGGTCCTGGGCACCGCCCTGCTGCTGCCCGGGTTCACGGGGAGCAAGGAGGACTTCATCGAGCTGCACGCCCCGTTGAGCGCGGCCGGTTACCGGACCGTCGCCGTGGACGGCCGCGGGCAGTACGAGACGGAAGGCCCGCAGGACGACGAACGGCCGTACCAGCAGCGCGAGTTGGCGCTTGACGTGCTCGCGCAGGTGGCGGCGCTCCAGGCCGCCGGGGGAACCAACCGGGTGCATCTGCTGGGCCACTCGCTCGGCGGGCTCGTCGCGCGCTCGGCGGTCATCGAGGATCCCGCCCCGTTCGCCTCGCTCACGCTGATGTCCTCTGGCCCCGCCGCCGTGGCACAGCCCCAGCAGGAGCGCGCCAAGCTGCTCCAGGACGCCCTCGCCGCGCTCGACATGGCCCAGGTGTGGGAGGCGATCCAGGGCCTGGATGCCCCCGAGGACGCCGCCGACCTCCGCGGTGACGGCGAGGATCTGCGCCGCCGCTGGATGCGGAACAGCCCGGCCCAGCTGATCGCCACGGCGGGGCAGCTGCGCACGGAGCCGGACCGGGTGGACGAGCTCGCCGCGCTGGGCCTCGCGGTACATGTGCTGTCGGGCGAGCGGGACGACACCTGGCCCGTGCCGCTCCTGGACGACATGGCGACACGCCTCGGTGCCGAGCGCACCGTCGTCGCCGGGGCCGAGCACTCGCCCAATACCGACCGGCCGGGGGCCACGGCCGCCGCCCTCGCCGCCTTCTGGGACCGGCATCCGGCGGCGTAACACAGCACCTCACGGGCCTCTCGCGGCACTGCTGACGCACGAGTAATTAGCCGATCGAAAAATTTCCTTAGCGTAGGGAATGTTTGCAGCGGGCAACTCGTTGTACCCACAGGAACGCGCGGCACCGCTGCCGCGCAATTCACTCTTAACGGCCGGGCAACCGCCCGGCCGTACGGCGGGAGCAAGCTGAGAAGCCCCCGCACCAGTAGTTCTCCTTCAGGAGGATCACCAGACGAAGGGAGAAGCCCTTGCGCTTCGAAATCATGCGACTCGACGATGTCGACGGCACCGCCGTGGACAGCACCGTCGTGGACGCCGCCTCCGTCAACCGGATCGTTCAGCAGGCCGCCGCCATCGGGCAGCGCCTCTACATCCGCCCGGCAGAGTCGTCCGCCTCGTAACGGCGTAAGCGACTCCCCCACTTCGAAGCCCCCGTACGCACGATGCGTACGGGGGCTTCGCTGCGGTCCGGGGCTCTCAAGAACTCAGGACAGCCTGGAGTTCAGGGCGGTCACGAGCCCTGGATCACCTGCGTCACGCCGTTGATGATCTGCTGCACCGCGATCGCGGAGAGCATCATGCCCGCGAGCCGGGTCACCAGGACCACGCCGCCGTCCTTGATGACGCGGATGATCACCAGCGAGTAGCGCATCACCAGCCACAGCACCACATGGATCGCGATGATCGCGGACCAGACGGAGAGCTGACCGCCCACCGAGTCCGCGTCCTGCACGGCGAGGATCACGGAGACGATCGCGCCGGGCCCGGCCAGCAGCGGCATGCCGAGCGGCACGAGGGCGACGTTCACGTCCTTGGTCTGCTTGGGCTCGTCCGTCTTGCCGGTGAGCAGGTCGAGCGCGATCAGGAGCAGCAGCAGACCGCCCGCGATCATCAGGGCCGGGACGGAGACGTGCAGATAGGCCAGGATCTGGTTGCCCAGGACGCCGAAGACGGCGATGACGCCGAAGGCGACGCAGACCGCCTGGAAGGCCATGCGCTTCTGGACCTTGGCGGGGCGGCCCGCGGTGAGGGCGAGGAAGATCGGGGTGATTCCGGGGGGATCCATAATCACAAAAAGCGTGAGAAAAAGGGATCCGAAGACGGCAGCGTCGAACACGGTGGGGTGCCTTGCGAGAGTGGTGCGGAAGGGTGGGTCGAGGTGAGTACGGGGCGCGTCAGACGCCGTGTCCGCCGGCGCCCGGAACCGGGAAGGCGCCCGTGGCGCGCCGCGTGATCTCCCCGTAGACCTCGGGGTCGGTGGTGTACTCGCCGAGCACGCACGTCTTACGGCTGCCGTGGTAGTCCGAGGACCCGGTGACCAGCAGGCCGACGTCGGCGGCGAGGCCCCTGAGGCGGTCGCGGGTCACGGCGTCGTGGTCCATGTGATCGACCTCGATGCCGTCGAGCCCGGCCTCCGCCAGCTTCGCGATCGCCGACTCGGGCACGGTGCGGCCGCGCTTGGCGGCGGCGGGGTGCGCGAAGACGGTGACGCCGCCGGCGGCCTTGACCAGGCGGATCGCCTCGAAGGGGTCGGTCTCGTGCTTCGCGACGTACGCGCGCCCGCCGTCGGCGAGCCAGTCGTCCGTGAAGGCGTCCGAGACCGTCGGTACGACGCCGAGCTCGACCAGCGCCGAGGCGACGTGCGGGCGGCCGACCGAACCGTCGCCCGCGATGCGCGCGACCTGCTCCCAGGTGACGGGGACGCCGAGCTCGCGGAGCTTGGCGATCATGCCCTTGGCGCGCGGCACCCGGTCGTCGCGGACCAGCTCGCGCTCGGCGAGCAGGGCCGGCTCCTCGGGGTCGAAGAGGTACGCCAGCATGTGCATGCCCACGCCGTCGAGGCGGCAGGAGAGCTCGGCGCCGGTGACGAGGGTCAGCCCCTCGGGCAGGGCCGCGAAGGCCTCGGCGTGCCCGCGCGTGGTGTCGTGGTCGGTGAGGGCGACGACGTCCAGGCCGGACGCCGCGGCGTTCCGTACGAGTTCGGCCGGGCTGTCCGTGCCGTCGGAAGCGGTGGAGTGGGTGTGCAGATCGATGCGCACGGCTGCGTACTCCAGGCTCGACGGACTGACGGGGACCGCTCAAGGATAACGGGGATTCCAGCACCCCCGTCACCACTGAACCGGGCGCGGACCCCTTACCTGACCCTCGCTCTGGAGTCTCATTTCATGATGCGCGGCGACAGCGCCCCGCACGGCAGCAGGTCCACCTCGGCCCCCGCGTCCCGCAGGTCCGTGAGCACCAGCTCGTCGTACATCAGCACCCCCGTCTGCTCCGGCCACACGACCGCCCACAGCCACAGGCCGCGCGCCTCGCCGGCGAAGACCGCCCGGTCGTCCGGCGTGCCGGAGACGTGCCACATCGGGGTGGGCCGGCCCGCGGCGAGCACCTTGGCCTGCGGGGGCCCCGAGACCTCCATGTACGGACCGGGGTCGGGGCCGTCGATCCCCGCGTAGCGCGCGCCGAGCCCGACGCCCAGTTCCTCGGCGACGAGCACCAGCTCACCGGCGCCACCGAGCGGCCCCGGGCCCGAGCAGGCGACGGCGGTGGCGCGGCCGCCGTGGCGCTCGTCCCCCGCGTTGGCCACGCCGGTGAACAGCCAGCCGACGGGCAGTGGCCACGGCATCCAGACCGGCACCCGCGCACGCCGCACCACGACGCTGAGCGCCTCGACACTGGGCGGGATCACGGGCTGCATCGGGTGCACGGTCCCGTGCACATCGCACTGCCAGGAGTCGGCAAAGAGTCCGGGAGCCCTGACCCGGCCACCACACTTCGGGCAACTGGGTTCGCCCCTCATAGAGCCCCACGGTCCTCCCCGTCCCGCGCCGCGTCAAGGACGATCACCCGTCCGGAGGGCACCACCGTGGCGCCGCCGTGGCGCCCCACCCGAAGAAGGTAGATGTAGCTTGCATTAATTAGCTGCTCTAACTTATTATGTGTATACGCCAACGATCCAAAGGACTCGAAGGACTCGAAGGAGCAGCAGGCATGAGCCACAGCAGTACAGGAGGTCCCGCCGAAGGGGACACGTTCGACGCAGGTGCGGGCAGCATCCTGCGTCAACCGAAGGCGGTCTGGGCGACCGCCGGGGCATCCGTCGTCGCCTTCATGGGCATCGGCCTCGTCGACCCGATCCTGCCCTCGATCGCCAAGGGCCTCGAAGCGACACCGAGCCAGGTCTCCCTGCTCTTCACCTCGTACTTCCTGATCACCGCCATCGCCATGCTGGTGACCGGGTTCGTCTCCAGCCGCATCGGCGGCAAGAAGACCCTCCTCGTCGGCCTCGCCCTCGTGGTGATCTTCGCGGCGCTCGCGGGCACGTCCGGTTCCGTCGGGGAGCTGGTCGGCTTCCGCGCGGGCTGGGGCCTCGGCAACGCGCTCTTCGTGTCGACCGCGCTGGCGGTCATCGTCGGCGCCGCCGCCGGTGGCAGCGCCGCCGCGATCCTCCTCTACGAGTCCGCGCTCGGGCTCGGCATGGCCTGCGGGCCGCTCGTCGGCGCGCTGCTCGGCAACTCCAGCTGGCGCTACCCGTTCTTCGGCACCGCCGCGCTGATGGCCATCGGCTTCCTCTGCATCACCGTGTTCCTGAAGGAACAGCCGAAGCCCGCGAAGAAGACCTCGATCCTCGACCCGATCAAGGCGCTCGGCCACGGCGGCCTCGCGTCCGCCGCGATCTCGGCCTTCTTCTACAACTACACGTTCTTCACGGTGCTGGCCTTCACGCCGTTCGTGCTGAACATGACCCCGTACAAGTCGGGCGCCGTCTTCTTCGCCTGGGGTCTGCTGCTCGCACTGTTCTCGGTGATCGTCGCGCCGCGCATGCAGGCCCGGTTCGGCTCGCTCAAGGTGCTCGGCGGCTCGCTGGTCCTGCTCGCCCTGGACGTGCTCGTCCTCGGATACGGCAACCACACCACGGCCATCGTCTGCACGATCCTGTCCGGCGCCTTCATCGGCGTGAACAACACCGTCTACACCGAGCTCGCGCTCGGCGTCTCGAACGCGCCGCGGCCGGTGGCGAGCGCCGGTTACAACTTCGTCCGGTGGTTCGCCGCCGCGGCCGCCCCGTTCTTCGCGCCGAAGATCGAGGAGTGGAGCAACATCCACATCCCGTTCGTCGTCGCCGCGATCACGGCGGTGCTGGGCGCGGTCGTGGTCTGGGTGCGCAGGAGCGCACTCACCCACGAGGCCGAGGAGTTGGAGCCGAAGCACGCCACCGAGGACGGCGTCTCGGTCTACGCGAACTGACCGGTTCTCAGTCCAGGGTTACGGACTTGCGCAGTGGGTCGCGCAGGTCCGTTCCGCCGTTCAGCCACTTCTCCTGGAGCGCGGCGCCGCCGTGCACCCGCTTCCACGCCGCCTCGTTCGGCGTCATGGGAAGCAGCGGCAGGAAACGTACGGGGTCCAGGGGGTCGTCCAGATCCAGGTCCTCGATCAGTCCGCCCGGCTCCGCGACGAGGGCCGAGGTGAACGGGGCGCCGGGCCACAGCGGTTCGCCCACGTCGAGCGAGGCGCCCGGCGCCACGACGACACCCTCGACCTGCGGGGAGGCCGCGAGGACCGCGAGCGGGCGCAGCACCTTGTCGGTGTCGGCGAGGCCGGCGCGGACGGTGAGGACCAGCTCCGCGCGAGGGCCCTTGACGGGGTCGGCGAGGGCCGCCGTCGGGTCGGTCATCGGGGACGCGGCCATGCCGAGAGTGGCGTAGCGCACGACGTTTTGGGAGACGTCTGTGAAGCGCAACACCTCGATCCGGTCGGTGCCGAGGAAGGTGACCGCCGCGCGCGCGTCCGGTTCACCCAGGGTTGTCCGGAGTCGCGCCTCCACGAGCGCAAGAACTTCTGCCATCCCGCGAGCATAGATCTCGCACCCAACGGGTAAGGACGGGGCCCGCTTTCGCCGGTCGGCTGATAGTCTTGGCCGCTGGTCGGGACAACACGCAGTGCGTGTCCGCCGAGGGCCCCACGCGGGCCCGTCGGGAAACCGACCCGTTTCACGTCCCCCACGGGGGACCGGCCGGAGGAGGTGGGGCTGTCATGGATCGAAGTCGACCGTGCAGTACTACCCGTTCTTCCGGCCTGTAGGGCCCAGGGCCTCATCTCACCCGCAGTCAGCCGCACATCATGCTGGCCGCGCCTGCCGGAAGAGCACTTCGTTCCCCTGATCTCATCGACGTCCGCCTCGGATGTCGCGATCTGAATCAGTCAGCGAAGCCGCCCAGTGTCGGTGCGGTGCTTCCCGCTTTGTGGACGTGCAGCATGTCCCGGTTCCCGGTTGACCAGGACGTCCTCATTCCGGGTGGTTCCACCCGACGCGCGGCGACTCCCGCCCGCGAAGGAGCCTGCCCATGTCGATGATGCGCGACCTGCGAGCCGCCGTCCGTCCCTCGCTGCGCAAGAGCGTCGCCCCGTACGCCAACGAGGCCCGCACCTCGTACGACTTCACGCGTGACGCGGCGGCCTGCTCGGCCGTCGTGGACTGTGCCGTGTACCGCGACGGGGTCCGCGTCCCGTCCTCCGAGTGCCTCACGCCCGGCGGCGCGAAGCACCAGGTGCGGCGCGACGGCGGCTTCGCCTGGATCGGCCTGCACGAGCCGACCGAGGAGGAATTCGCCGGTATCGCCGCGGAGTTCGGGCTTCACCCGCTCGCCGTGGAGGACGCCGTCCACGCCCACCAGCGGCCCAAGCTGGAGCGCTACGACGACACGCTGTTCACCGTCTTCAAGACCATCCACTACGTGGAGCACGCCGAACTCACCGCCACCAGCGAGATCGTGGAGACCGGCGAGGTGATGTGCTTCACCGGCCGGGACTTCTTCATCACCGTCCGGCACGGCGGGCAGGGCTCGCTGCGCGCGCTGCGGCATCGGCTCCAGGACGACCCCGAGCTGCTCGCCAAGGGTCCGAGCGCCGTGCTGCACGCGATCGCCGACCACGTCGTCGACGGATATCTGGCCGTGGCCGACGCGATGCAGGACGACATCGACGAGGTCGAGACCGAGGTCTTCTCGCAGCCCGGCAAGGGCTCCCCGCGCGGTTCGGACGCGGGGCGGATCTACCAACTCAAGCGCGAGGTACTGGAGTTCAAGCGGGCCGTCGCCCCGCTGCGGCGCCCGCTGCAACTGCTCAGCGAGCGGCCGATGCGGCTGATCGACCCGGACATCCAGAAGTACTTCCGGGACGTCGCCGACCACCTGGAGCGCGTGCAGGAGCAGGTCATCGGCTTCGACGAGCTGCTGAACTCGATCCTCCAGGCCAATCTGGCGCAGGCCTCCGTGGCCCAGAACGAGGACATGCGCAAGATCACCTCGTGGGCCGCGATCATCGCCGTACCGACCATGGTCTGTGGTGTGTACGGCATGAACTTCAAGTACATGCCGGAGCTGCACTGGCGGTTCGGCTATCCCCTGGTGCTCGGTGTCACCGTCGCCGCCTGTTTCTCGATCCACCGGATGCTGAAGCGCAACGGGTGGCTCTAGGGCCTGTCGGTGGCGCTGGCTACGCTTCCCGTATGACGACTGCTGAACTGCTCGATGCCGCCCTCGTCGAAGAGGCCACGAAGAAGTCCGGGCTGATCTGGGTACGTGGGGACCGGGGCGTGGAGCGGGCCCTGTGGCACGTGTGGCACGAGGGCGCGGCGTGCCTCGTCGGCGACGGGCCCGGCGAGCAGCCGCTGCCCGACCTCGTCGACGGCGGCTCGGCGCTTGTCACCGTGCGCAGCAAGGACAAGGGCGGGCGGCTCGTCGGCTGGCGGGCGAAGGTCGTCGAACTGGCCGCGGGTACGGAGACGTACGAGGCCGTGGTGGGCGAGCTGAAGGGCAAGCGGCTGAACGCGCCGGACTCCGAGACCATGATGGAGCGGTGGGCCCGGGAGTGCCGGGTGCTCCGCCTTGAGCCCGTGGGTGGTGTACCGGAACCGGCGTCCGACGGGTCGTTGGCCGCGGCCCCGGTGGGGTCGCCGGCCACCACGCGGAATCCGGTGCCGGCGGGGCTGCCGAAGCTGTTGGCTCGGCGGAAGCGGCGTTGACGTCTCGGGGCTCCGCCCCGGACCCCGCTGGCTCTCGTCCGAAAGGCGGGGCTTGATTGTGGGTCAGCCCGGCAGGGCCTGGCCGTAGTCGACCGTTTCCGTGGACTTGGGTTCGCGGAGGGTGAAGTCCTTGCCCCAGTCGCTGAGTTGGATGGTGCCGGCGCCCCCGGCCCGCTCCAGCCGCATCGGGTACGCGCCGCCCTCCAGGGACACGTCGAGGGTGCCGCCCGCGCCCTTGCCGCCGGTCAGCTCGACCGTACGGACGCCGCCCGCCGAGCCGCGCCCGCCCTTCGCCAGCGTGCCGTGCAGCGCGAGCAGGCCGTCGAGCAGCACGCCCTTGTCGGTGAACGTGCTCAGCCGCTGGTAGGCCGGGTCGCCCTTCGGCACCTTCACGTACTTGCCGTCGAGCTTCTGCGCGGCGTTGCCCGCCCCGTGCCCGTCCTTGCCGTCCTCGGAGTGCGTCCAGAAACCGGCGCCCGCCTTGAGGTACAGGTGGTCGCCGACCCGCAGCAGCCGGAACGTGCCGCCGCCGGTGCTCACCGACCCCGTGCCGCCGTCGGCCTTCAGCCGCATGTCCAGCTTGTACGTCTTCTTGTTGACGACCACCGTGCCGGCGACGCGCACCGCGTCCGCGCCGCGGGCCGCCCGGACCGTACGGGACTGGATCTTGGCCGGGGCCAGCTTGCCGACCCCGTTCGTCCCCGCGTCCGGGTCCTCCTCACTGCACGCAGCGAGGCCCACCGCGAGCCCCGTACACATCACGCCCACCATGAGTGTCCTGCGGGTACGACGGGTGAGGGGGCGCAGGGTCACGGGCGGACTACCTCTCGTACGGCAGCTGGGTGCGGACAGGTACGGCAGCGTACCCCCGCGATCTGCGGTTACCCGCCCGGGTCTGGTGGCCGACGCGCAAAGGCGCGGGGAACGGGGAACGGCTAGCCTGGGCGAGAAATTGCCTGTATATCCGGACGAATGCGAAGGAAAACGGAAGGAGGCGCGCGACGGTATGGCTGGAGCCGCTCCCCGGATCTTCGTGTCGCACCTCTCCGGCATCGCCGTCTTCGACCCGAACGGTGATCAGGTGGGCCGCGTGCGCGACCTGGTGGCGATGTTGCGCGTGAGCCGCAGACCGCCGCGACTGCTCGGGCTCGTCGTCGAACTGTCGACCCGACGGCGCATCTTCCTGCCGATGACCCGCGTCACCGGGATCGAGTCTGGCCAGGTCATCACCACGGGCGTGCTCAACGTCCGGCGCTTCGAACAGCGGCCCACCGAACGCCTGGTCCTCGGCGAGATCCTCGACCGGCGCGTACGGCTCGTGGAGACCGGCGAGGAGGTCACCGTCCTCGACGTCTCCATCCAGCAACTGCCCGCGCGCCGCGACTGGGAGATCGACCGGATCTTCGTAAGGAAGAGCACCCCGAAGCGCGGCGCGTTCCGGCGCGCCAAGGGCGAGGCGATCACCGTCGACTGGTCGGGCGTCGACGGCTTCAACCTGGAGGAGCACGGGCAGGGCGCGGAGAGTCTGCTCGCCACGTTCGAGCAGCTGCGCCCCGCCGACCTCGCCAACGTGCTGCACCACCTCTCCCCCAAGCGCCGCGCGGAGGTCGCCGCGGCGCTCAGCAACGAGCGCCTGGCCGACGTCCTGGAGGAACTCCCCGAGGACGACCAGATCGAGGTGCTCGGCAAGCTGAAGGAGGAGCGCGCCGCCGATGTCCTGGAGGAGATGGACCCGGACGACGCCGCCGACCTCCTCGGCGAACTCCCCGAGGACGACAAGGAACGCCTCCTCGACCTGATGAAGCCCAGCGAGGCGGCGGACGTGCGGCGCCTGATGGCGTACGAGGACCGGACCGCGGGCGGCCTGATGACGACCGAGCCGATCGTGCTGCGCCCCGACTCGACGGTCGCGGAGGCCCTCGCCCGCATCCGCAATCCCGACCTGTCCCCCGCGCTCGCCGCGCAGGTGTACGTGTGCCGGCCGCCGGACGAGACGCCGACCGGCAAGTACCTGGGCACGATCCACTTCCAGCGGCTGCTCCGCGACCCGCCGTACACGATGGTCAGCTCGATCCTCGACGACGATCTGCAGGCGCTGACCCCGGAGGCCGAGCTGCCGGAGATCGCCGGGTTCTTCGCGACGTACGACATGGTGGCCGCGCCCGTCGTCGACGACAGCGGCTCGCTGCTCGGCGCCGTGACGGTGGACGACGTACTGGACCACATGCTGCCGGAGGACTGGCGCGAGCAGGAGTTCCACCCCGAGTCCCTCGGCTTCGCCGGGGAGGTGGGCCATGCCGACTGAAGGTGGCGAGCGCGAGGCCCCGCGCCGGCCGCGCATCCGGCTCGACCAGCCGCGCGCGCCGAAGCGGAAGCTGATCCCCGATTACGACCCCGAGGCCTTCGGCAGGCTCTCGGAGCGGATCGCACGCTTCTTGGGGACGGGCCGGTTCATCGTCTGGATGACGGTGCTCATCATCGTGTGGGTGGTGTGGAACATCGTCGCGCCCCACGATCTGCGCTTCGACGAGTACCCGTTCATCTTCCTGACCCTGATGCTGTCGCTGCAGGCCTCGTACGCCGCCCCGCTGATCCTGCTCGCGCAGAACCGGCAGGACGACCGCGACCGGGTCAATCTCGAACAGGACCGCAAGCAGAACGAGCGCTCCATCGCCGACACCGAGTATCTGAGCCGCGAGATGGCGGCCCTGCGGATCGGGCTGGGCGAGGTCGCGACGCGTGACTGGATCCGCTCCGAGCTGCAGGACCTCATCAAGGAGCTGGAGGAGCAGCGGCAGTCCGCTCCGGGGTCCGGGGTATTCCCCGCGGAGCGCGAGCGGGGACGTGACGTAGACGACCGCTGACAGGGCTTTCCGGGTGCGGGTTACCCCGCCGTAGACTCGGGTGCATGGCTACGGAAGACGCGGTGCGCGAGGCACTCGCGACAGTGAACGACCCCGAGATCCACCGCCCCATCACCGAATTGGGGATGGTCAAATCAGTGGATATCGGTGCGGACGGAGTCGTCGCGGTCACCGTGTATCTGACGGTCTCGGGCTGCCCGATGCGATCGACGATCGAGAACAACGTGCGGGACGCCGTCGCCGCCGTCGAGGGCGTGACCGAGGTGCAGGTCACCCTCGATGTGATGAGCGACGAGCAGCGCAAGGAGCTGGCGACCGCGCTGCGTGGCGGCACCGCCGAGCGCGAGGTCCCGTTCGCCAAGCCGGGCTCGCTGACCCGCGTGTACGCGGTGGCCTCCGGCAAGGGCGGCGTCGGCAAGTCCTCGGTGACCGTGAACCTGGCGGCCGCGCTCGCCGCCGACGGCCTGAAGGTCGGCGTCGTCGACGCGGACATCTACGGGCACAGCATCCCGCGCATGCTGGGCGCCGACGGCAAGCCCACCCAGGTCGAAGACATGATCATGCCGCCGTCCGCGAACGGCGTGAAGGTCATCTCCATCGGCATGTTCACGCCGGGCAACGCGCCGGTCGTCTGGCGCGGGCCGATGCTGCACCGCGCGCTCCAGCAGTTCCTCGCGGACGTGTACTGGGGCGACCTGGACGTGCTCCTGCTCGACCTGCCGCCCGGCACCGGCGACATCGCCATCTCGATCGCCCAACTGGTCCCGAACGCCGAGATCCTGGTCGTCACCACGCCGCAGCAGGCCGCCGCCGAGGTCGCCGAGCGGGCCGGGTCGATCGCCGTGCAGACCCACCAGAAGATCGTCGGCGTCGTCGAGAACATGTCCGGGCTGCCCTGCCCGCACTGCGGCGAGATGGTCGACGTGTTCGGCACGGGCGGCGGGAAGCTGGTCGCCGAGGGCCTGACCAGGACCACGGGTGCGGAGGTGCCGGTGCTCGGCTCCATCCCCATCGACGTACGCCTGCGCGAGGGTGGCGACGAGGGCAAGCCGATCGTGCTGACCGCCCCGGACTCCCCCGCGGGCGCGGCGCTGCGCGACATCGCGGACAAGCTCGGCGGCCGTCAGCGCGGCCTTTCGGGGATGTCGCTCGGAATCACGCCGCGCAACAAGTTCTGACTGCTGGCTTCTGGCTTCTGGCTTCTGACTTCTGACTTCTGGCGAGGTTCGACAGAACGGCGGGCCGCCCTTTCCGGGCGGCCCGCCGTTCTTCGTCACACGTCCGGTTCCTGTTCCAGCGCCGCGATGTCCTTCACGACGGAGAACCCGAGCCCGTACGCGCTCATGCCCCGCCCGTACGCGCCCAGGTGCACCCCGGCCTGCGTGGAGCCGGCGAGCACCCAGCCGTACTCGGACTCCCGGTAGTGGAACGGGGTCGGCACGCCGTCGACCGGCAGCGTCAGCGTCGCCCAGTCCTCGGACGCGAGATCGTCCGCGAGCACCCACGCCGTCTCGGTCTGCTGCTCCAGCCAGTCGTCGCGCAGCGTGTGGTCCATCTGCAGCGGCCAGGTGTAGGAGAGCAGCCCGACGCCGGCGAGCCAGGCCGCCGAGGCGACGGACGTGGCCTCCAGTACGCCGGTGCCGTCGGCGGTGCGCCGTACCGGATTGGCGGCGACGGTCACCACGACCGCGAACCGCTCGGTGTCTTCCGTGAGCTCGCTGCGTACGGAGGGCGCGTCACCGTGCCCGATCGAACCGTGCTCCACGGAACCGTCCGCCGTGGTGCCGACCTGCATCAGCCAACGCGGTCCCGTGAAGGCCTCGTCGAGGCCGTACCACGGGAAGGGCGCCAGCAGGTAGCCGTCGACCGTGCGCCGGGCCGTGAGGGCCTCGTCGGCCCCCTCGGTGGCCGGCGCCTGCGCGCCTACCCGACTCGTCGTCTCCATGTACCCGGCCGCCTCCTCGCTCAGTTACGGACCGGCGCGGGCCGCCCCCCTCGGGCGTTCTCACGTCCGCTCCGCGCAACAACAAGGCAGGATGCCACACCGGTTCCGCGGGGCCCGGTTTCGTCAGGCGCGGTTCAGCCGTGTTCGGGGTGGTTCGAGGGGGTTCAGGTCGCGTCCGCATCGAAGGGCGGCGGCTCGATGGCGGCCGGCTTCTCGGAACCCTCGGGGCGCTTCCGCATGTCGACCTCGGGCCGCTTCTGCATGTCCACGCGGCCGCCGCCGGTCCCGCTCGACGATCCGGAGTCCTCCAGCTCGCCGACGGTGTGCGCCGCGTCGGAGACCTCGGCCATCTCCTTCTTCAGGTCGAAGCCGTTGCGAATCTCCTTGAGCCCCAGCTCGTCACTGTCCAGCTGCTTGCGGATGAACGTCTTGGGATTCAGGTCCTCGAACTCGAAGTCCTTGAACTCCGGGCCGAGTTCGTCGCGAATGTCCTGCTTTGCACTGTCCGAGAATTCCCGGATCTTACGGATGGTGCGTGAGACGTCCTGAATGACCTTCGGGAGCTTGTCGGGGCCGAAGACGAGAACGGCCAGCACGACGATCGTCACGACCTCCAGCGGGCCAATGTCGTTGAACACCTTGCACTCCTAGCGTGTCCTCGGCCCGCGGTCGAACATCAGCAGCAGGTCTTTGGCAGGGTCCGGCAGCGGACCCGGTCCACGGTACCCGGCCCACCTGTCCATTCGGTAGCCACCGGGGAACCTCCAGGATCGCGCATCCCGCGCCATGACCGGTCAGGAGTCGGTCAGCCGCCGTCGGCGGAACCGAGAACGAGCGGCATCTCCCGTTCCTTTCCACCCCGTTCGACCATGAGGACCAGTTTGTCCTTGGGGCGGTGGGTGCGGATCTTGACGATCAGCTCCTCGCCGGAGTGCACGCGGACGCCGTCGACCTCGGTGATCACATCGCCCGGCTCGATCCCCGCCCTGGCTCCCGGTCCGCCCGGACTGACGGCCGAGCCGCCGCTGTTGCCCTTCGAGCCGACGCGGGCACCGTCGCCCGAGAAGTCCATGTCGAGGGTGACCCCGATCACCGGATGCGTCGCCCGCCCGGCGTTGATCAGCTCCTCCGCCACGCGTTTCGCCTGGTTGACCGGGATCGCGAAGCCGAGGCCGATGGAGCCCGACTGTCCCTCGGGCAGCTCCGAACCCCCGGTGTCGGCCGACCGGATCGCGCTGTTGATGCCGATCACGCGGGCCTTCGCGTCGACCAGCGGGCCACCGGAGTTACCGGGGTTGATGGACGCGTCGGTCTGTAGCGCGTCCACGTAGCTGACGTCGCTCCCGTCGCCCTTCTCGCCGCCCGCCGTGATGGGCCGCCCCTTGGCGCTGATGATGCCGGAGGTGACCGTGTTCGCCAGGTCGAAGGGGGCGCCGACGGCGACGACGGGGTCGCCCACCTGCACGTTCTCGGAGTTGCCCAGGGGCAGCGGCTTGAGCCCGCGCACCCCGGACACCTTGATCACGGCGAGGTCGTAGCCGCTGTCGTGTCCGACCAGATCGGCTCGGGCGCTCTCGCCGCTGGAGAACGTGACGGATATCTCACCGTCGGAGTCCGTCGACGAGACGACGTGATTGTTCGTGAGGATGTGCCCCTGGCCGTCCAGTACGAAGCCGGTGCCGGTGCCCTCCTCCGACGAACCCGAGGTGTGGATGGTGACGACGCCGGGCAGGGTCTGCGCCGCGATACCGGCCACGCTGTCGGGGTCCCGGTGCTTGGACTCGGCGTCGGCCTGCGGCAGTCGGATGTTCGCCCCGACGCCGGTCCGCTCCATGTACGACCCGATCGCCCCACCGATGCCTCCGGCGGCCAGGGCAATGACCACGGCCCCCACCACGAGCCTGCGCCTCCGCCGGGGCGGCGCGGTCGGCGCGGTCGGCCCGGAGTCCGGCTGGTGCCAGGGGCGGTGGGCAAAATCAAGCCCCGCTCTGGGACGAGAGCCAGCGGGGTCCGGGGCGGAGCCCCGTGACGTGGGAACGGTCGACCGCTCCGCCACCTCACCCTTGGCGGAGCCCTCCGTGGGATACCCCTCGTCCATGTCCCGCCGCTCTCCCCAAGCCTGGCCCACGGCACCGCACCGCCGACTCCCACGCGCGCGACCCGGATCAGCACCCGACGCACCGCCTCACCTGGATTCAACCAGGTTCGACGGCGCGGGCGCAGAGAGTGTCAGCGCAGCGACGAAGGACGGGACGACGCGGTCGGCAACGACGCCGAGGCGGCGGCGAGGCCCGCTCCGAAGGAGGTGCCGTCGGACGAGGCCGACGGCGGGGCGGAGGGGCGCGGCGCGAACGAGACCGCGACGGCGGGGGCCGCGGGGCGTATGAGAGGCGACATACGGGCCGCACCGGCCAGCAACGGCGTCGAGAACGGATAGCCCGCGCTCTCCGCGTGTCCCCCGCCGGGCAGCAGCGGCGCACCCGCCTCGGTCGGCGAGACGGGCGCCGCGAGGGCGCCCCCACGCTGGCCGAGCAGCGAGGTGTTCGACCTGCGGCGCTGCGTGTCCGAGGCCGAAGCGGCACCGGACGGCTGATTGCGCAGCGGCGTGACATTGCTGCCGGAGCCGCCACCGCGCGCGTCGGCGTTGTCGACCGGGGCCGCGGTCGTGACCCCGCCGAGCGCGATCGCGGCGAGCGACACCGCACCGGCCGCGGCGAACGCGAAGCGTCGGGAGCGGGAGCTCCGGTCGCTCTCGTGCCGGTCGGGACGGGTCACTTCGTGGATGCGGAAGCCGTGCTGATCACTGGGGAGAACGGCGGCGTGCGCGCCGGACGGCGCGTAGCCGAAGGGCTCCGGGTCTACGTCGAAGACTCCCTGACCGAAGCCCCGGATCCCCCCGAGCGGTCGGCCACTGCCGAATCCGCCTCCCCCGAACGATGTGCCACCGTCGGTGTCACCTCCCGCGGGCAGCCCCTGGAGGCGGGCGAGAAAGCTGTCGGAGGGCGGCGGCGGGGCCGCCTGCGCGAAGACGCTCTTGAGGCGGCGCTGGGCGTCGGCCTCGGCCTTGCATTTGGCACAGGTCGCCAGGTGCGCGAGGACGCGCTCACGGGCGTCGTGGTCCAGCTCGCCGTCGACCAGGGCGGCCAGCCTGTCCCCCAGGTGTTCGTCGGCCGCGGTCTGTTGGCGTTCGGCAGGATTGAGACGTGATCCACTCACGCGGGCGCGCCCCCTCCTCCGAGGACGGGGAAGGACCCCGTGGACGCGAGCGTGCGACGCTCCTTGCGGGCCTCGGGCGAGCGGTGCTGCAGCGCCTTGCGCAGCTGCGAGCGGCCGCGGTGGATACGGCTGCGGACCGTGCCCAGCTTCACGCCGAGGGTCGCGGCGATCTCCTCGTAGGAGAGGCCCTCGATGTCGCACAGGACGACGGCGGCACGGAACTCGGGCGCGAGGGTGTCCAGCGCCTGCTGGACGTCGGCGTCGAAGTGCGCGTCGTTGAACACCTGCTGCGGCGACGGCTCTCTGCTGGGCAGCCGCTCGGCGGCGTCGTCACCCAGCGCGTCGAAGCGGATGCGCTGCTTGCGACGGACCATGTCGAGGAACAGGTTCGTGGTGATGCGGTGCAGCCAGCCCTCGAAGGTGCCGGGCGTGTACGTCGAGAGCGAACGGAAGACACGGACGAAGACCTCCTGCGTGAGGTCCTCCGCGTCGTGCTGGTTCCCGGTCAGGCGGTACGCGAGACGGTAGACGCGGCCACTGTGCGTGCTGACGATCTCCTCCCACGAGGGGGGAGTCCACGCCTGCGATTCCGCATCGGCGGCAAAGGTCGCGGTCTGCGCGGAGTCAACGGTGCGGATTCGGTCAGCGGTGTTGGTCACGGATTTCGGCTCACCCGCCGACCTGAGAAGACGCCGGAGCCGTCCTCCCCGATCCACAGGCGCAGCCGCACCTCCCCTATCGGCTCTGGTGGTGTCCAGTGGAGCACCTACCATAACCACTCCGTCCGTTAGCTCCGGATAAGCGTTTTTACTCAGATTTGCCGGTCGCCTCTCGACCGCCGCCCGCACGGCTGTCGCCATCGCGTTCTCCCCCGCTGTTCCCCGTGTCCAGCCTGCTCTTTCCCCCTGTCTGTTCAAACGCGCGGTCCCATCTGCGAGTTCCCGCCACCAACGGATAAAGTCACGCGCAGGCATCCACGGGGACGGGAGAGGGCCATTACCGGCAACCGGCAGACGAGTTGGGCGTTCGCCGACGCCTTTGTCGCCGAGGACGACGCGACTCGGTGGGCTCGTGACCGGGCCCGCGAGACAGGGCTGTGCCCGGTGTCCCCCGGCGCGGGCGCGGCGTTGGGGATGCTCGCTGCCACGGTAGGGGCGAAGGCCGTCGCCGAGATCGGTACGGGCACGGGCGTGTCCGGGGTCCACCTGCTGCACGGGATGCGGCCCGACGGCGTCCTCACCACGGTCGATCCCGAGCCGGAGCGGCAGCAGTTCGCGCGCCAGGCGTTCCGCGCCGCCGGCTTCGCCAGCAACCGGGCCCGGTTCATTCCCGGCCGCGCCCTCGATGTGCTGCCACGGCTCGCCGACAGCGGCTACGACCTGGTCTTCTGCGATGGCGACCGGCTGGAGTGCCTCGACTACCTCGCTGAATCGTTGCGCCTGCTGCGGCCCGGTGGCCTGGTCGTCTTCCAGGGGGTCCTCGCCGAGGGGCGGACCGTCGACTCGGGGCCGCAGCCGGTGGAAGTGGTGCGCCAGCGCGAGTTGCTGCGGGCCGTACGGGAGAGTTCCGAGCTGCTCGCGTCGCTGCTGCCGGTAGGCGACGGGCTGCTCTGCGCCGTCAAGCGCTGAAGCGGTCGAGGCGGCTGCGGTCGAGGCGGCGGCGCCCCGGGCCCGGTTCCCTGTGCACACACGACTGCCCCGGCACCGATGTGTGCCAGGGCAGTCGAAAAGGTATGGTCGCTCGCGCGTCAGCCGAGGACCGGTCCAACCCCACCTCGGCGGGGAATGGACGCGGGTGCAGAAGGTGTCAGCCCACTACCTTCTTCAGTTCGTCACCGAGGGCGCTCGCCTCGTCCGGCGTCAGCTCGACCACGAGCCGACCGCCGCCTTCGAGCGGAACGCGCATGACGATGCCCCGCCCCTCCTTTGTCACCTCGAGCGGGCCGTCACCCGTTCGCGGCTTCATGGCCGCCATGCTCGTTCCCCTTCCTGAAACCAGCTCATCGTCAGCCGACGGCCCTCTGGGTGGGCACACGTCACCGGCATCGAACACATTGCTTCCAGGTCATTATCCCGCATCGCGGGACCCGATGACCAACATCGGTCGGCATCGCTTGCACAACGCGCTCGACCAAAACCACTCAATTCGGGGATCCGACTGCGATACTGCGCCATCTTCGGACCCCAGCCGACGCGAATTTGTTAGACGCAGGTCACATGCCGAGACCGTTCCATGGGTCGTGATCTACGTCATGCTGAGCACGGACGACTGAGCGACCGCATAGGAGGAGTCCCATGGCCGACACCGTGCTCTACGAGGTGAGCGACGGGCTCGCGACGATCACGCTGAACCGCCCCGAGGCGATGAACGCGATGAACACCGAGGCCAAGGTCGCCCTCCGCGACGCGGTGCAGTCGGCCGCGGCCGACGAGACGGTACGGGCGGTGCTGCTGACTGCGTCCGGCGACCGGGCGTTTTGCGTGGGTCAGGACCTCAAGGAGCACGTCGGCTCGCTGCTGGCGGACCGAGAGTCCGGCGAGGGCCGCACCATGAACACGGTGCGCGAGCACTACAACCCGATCGTGCGGGCCCTGACCCAGATGCCGAAGCCCGTGGTGGCCGCGGTGAACGGCGTGGCGGCCGGCGCCGGATTCGGGTTCGCGCTCTGTGCCGACTACCGGATCGTGGCGGACAGCGCGTCGTTCAACACCTCGTTCGCGGGCGTGGCGCTCACCGCCGACTCCGGGGTCTCCTGGACGCTGCCGCGCCTGATCGGCCCCGGCCGCGCGGCCGACCTGCTGCTCTTCCCGCGCTCCCTGAAGGCGCAGGAGGCTTACGAGCTGGGGATCGCGAACCGGCTCGTACCCGCCGCCGAACTCGCCGAAGAGGCCCGGAAGGTGGCACGCACGCTCGCCGAGGGGCCGACCGTCGCCTACGCCGCGCTGAAGGAGTCCCTCGCCTTCGCCGGGGACCACTCCCTCGACGAGGCGCTCGACAAGGAGGACGAGCTGCAGGCGCGGGCCGGCGCCTCCGAGGACCACACCATCGCGGTGCAGGCCTTCATCGCGAAGGAGCGGCCGAAGTACCTCGGCCGCTGACCCGGTTCACACCGGACTCATACCGTCGTACGCGCGCGGGACACGCAGTCCGCCAGGTGGTCGTTGACCAGGCCGCAGGCCTGCATCAGCGCGTAGGCCGTCGTCGGGCCGACGAAGCGCAGGCCGCGCTTCTTCAGCTCCTTGGAGAGGGCCGTCGACTCGTCGGTGATCGCCGCCACGTCGCCGAGCACCTTCGGGACCGGGCGGGCGGCGGCGTCCGGCGCGTACGACCAGATCAGCTTGTCCAGCTCGCCGGGCGACCAGTCCACGAGCACGCGCGCGTTGGCCAGCGTCGCGTCGATCTTGGCCCGGTTGCGGATGATGCCGGTGTCGGCGAGCAGGCGCTCGCGGTCGGCGTCCGTGAAGGCCGCCACGTCCGCGATCTTGAATCCGGAGAACGCGGCGCGGAAACCCTCGCGGCGTCTGAGGATCGTGATCCAGGACAGGCCCGACTGGAACGCCTCGAGGGAGAGGCGCTCGAACAGCGCGTCGTCGCCGTGGACCGGACGGCCCCACTCCTCGTCGTGGTACGCGACGTAGTCCTCGGTCGAAAGACCCCAGGGGCAGCGCGGCTCTCCGTCGGGTCCTGGGACGGCGCCTCCTGTCGGCTCGCTCACCGGAACCCCTCCCCCGTCTCGAATCCGAACCCGTACTCACCAGGTGGCGTGTAGCCCGTGTCCTGGCCCCGGTCGGGCGGCTGCGGGCCGGCCCGGGTGTGGGCCGAGGTGAGGGCGGCCTCCAGCTCCGTGATGCGCGCGTCCCGCTCGGCCAGTTCGGCCCCGAGGCGGTTCAGCGCGTCGTCCACCTCCGCCATGCGGTAGCCGCGCACCGCCGTGGGCAGCCGGAGCGCCTCCAGGTCGGCGGGGTCGAGCGGGCGGTCGGGTGGCAGCGGGTCCGCGTAGAACTGGGACGGCTCGTCGCGCAGCGTGCCGCTGTCGCCGCCGCCGATGACCGCGAACGTCACCGCCGCGATCACCACGACCAGCGCGGCGACCAGAAACAAGAACATGACCATGTCTGCCGTCCCCTGGGTTCGACCGGGCCGTGCGGCCCTCAACCGTCAGGCTTCGATCGTGCCATGCCGCACCGACAGTTAAGGTCGCAGACGATGTTCAACCGGGAACGAGAAGGAGAGTCACAGGGGATGCTCAGGCTGGGCCAGCACGAATTCGGTGCGCACGAGCCGGTGATCATGGCGATCGTGAACCGGACCCCGGACTCCTTCTACGACCAGGGCGCCACGTTCCGGGACGAGCCCGCGCTCGCCCGCGTCGAGCAGGCGGTGTCCGAGGGCGCCATGATCGTGGACATCGGCGGGGTGAAGGCCGGTCCCGGCGAGGAGGTCACCGCCGAGGAGGAGGCGCGGCGGACCGTCGGCTTCGTCGCCGAGGTGCGGCGCCGCTTCCCCGACGTGATCATCAGCGTCGACACCTGGCGGCACGAGGTCGGCGACGCCGTGTGCGAGGTGGGCGCGGATCTGCTCAACGACGCGTGGGGCGGTGTCGACCCGAAGCTCGCGGAGGTCGCGGCGCGCCACAAGGTGGGCCTCGTGTGCACGCACGCGGGCGGCGCCGAGCCCCGCACGCGCCCGCACCGGGTGACGTACGAGGACGTGATGGCGGACATCCTGGACGTGACGGTCGGATACGCGGAGCGGGCCGTCGCCCTCGGGGTGCCGCGCGAGTCCGTGCTGATCGACCCCGGTCACGACTTCGGGAAGAACACGCGGCACTCCCTGGAGGCGACGCGGCGGCTTCCGGAGATGGTCGACACCGGGTGGCCGGTGCTCGTCTCGCTGTCCAACAAGGACTTCGTCGGCGAGACCCTCGACAAGCCCGTGAAGGAACGGGTCATCGGGACGCTCGCGACCACGGCGGTGTCGGCGTGGCTCGGGGCGCAGGTCTACCGGGTGCACGAAGTCGCCGAGACGCGACAGGTCTTGGACATGGTGGCGTCCATCGCGGGACACCGGCCCCCGGCGGTCGCCCGCCGGGGACTCGCGTAACGGCCCTCTTAAAGGGGCCTACTTACCGGTCTCCTTGGTGACCAGCGTGATCGCCTCCTCCACGTCGTCCGTGATGTGGAACAGCAGCAGGTCCGCCTCCGAGGCCTTGCCCTGGGCGATCACCGTGTTCTTCAGCCAGTCGACCAGGCCGCTCCAGTACTGCGAACCGAAGAGGACGATCGGGAAGCGCGTCACCTTCGTGGTCTGCACGAGGGTGAGCGCCTCGAAGAGCTCGTCCAGGGTGCCGAGGCCGCCCGGGAGCACCACGAAGCCCTGGGCGTACTTCACGAACATCGTCTTCCGTACGAAGAAGTAGCGGAAGTTCAGGCCCAGGTCGACGTACGGGTTGAGGCCCTGCTCGAAGGGCAGCTCGATGCCGAGGCCGACCGAGGTGCCCTTGGCCTCCACGGCGCCCTGGTTGGCCGCCTGCATGGCGCCGGGGCCGCCGCCGGTGATCACCGCGAAGCCGGCCTCCACCAGCGCCTTGCCGATGGCGACGCCCGCCGCGTACTCCGGGGAGTCCTCCGGGGTGCGCGCGGAGCCGAACACGCTGATCGCGGGCGGCAGTTCGGCGAGCGTGCCGAAGCCCTCGATGAACTCGGACTGGATGCGCAGGACCCGCCACGGGTCGGTGTGCACCCACCCCGACGGGCCTTCGGTGTCGAGCAGACGCTGGTCGCTCGTCCCTGGCTGCATCTGATCACGGCGCCGGACCACCGGCCCCGTCCGCTGCTCCACAGGACGTCGCTTGCCCTCCGGGTTACTCATCGTCCGCTCCCTTCCTGCGCAGGTATCACGCACTTACGTAGAGCAAGGGTAGGTCTACGCGGGTTACATACGAGGGACCTCGACGTATCAGGAAGTGGTGAGCCAGGAGGCCAGGCGCTTCTCGCCCTCCAGGATGAGCGAGGTGTCGACCCGCTCGTCGATCTTGTGGGCGAAGATCGGGTTGCCGGGGCCGTAATTGACCGCGGGGACGCCGAGCGCGCTGAAGCGGGAGACGTCGGTCCAGCCGAACTTGGGGCGCACCTCGCCGCCCACGGCGGCCACGAAGGCGGCGGCAGCGGGGTGGTTGAGGCCGGGGCGCGCGCCGCCCGTGTGGTCGTCGACGACGAACTCCTCGATGGGGCAGCCGGCGAAGAAGTCGCGGACGAACTGCTCGGCCTCCTCCATCGACCGGTCGGGCGCGTAGCGGAAGTTGACCGTGACCGCGCACGCGTCCGGGATGACGTTGGTGGCGACGCCGCCCTCGATGCGGACCGCGTTGAGGCCCTCGTGGAACTCCAGGCCGTCGACGACCGGCTTGCGCGGCTCGTAGGCGGCGAGGCGCTCCAGGATCGGGGACGCGGCGTGGATGGCGTTGTCTCCCATCCACGCGCGCGCGGAGTGGGCCCGCTCGCCCTTGGTCTTCAGGATGACGCGCAGGGTGCCCTGGCAACCGCCCTCGACATCGCCGTTCGTCCCCTCCAGGAGGATCGCGAAGTCGCCCTCCAGCCAGTCGGGGTGGGCGTCGGCCACATGCCCGAGCCCGTTGAGGTGTGCGGCGACCTCTTCGTTGTCGTAGAAGACGAAGGTGAGGTCGCGGTTGGGCTCACGGACCGTCTGCGCGATCCGCAGCTGGACCGCGACGCCCGCCTTCATGTCGCTGGTGCCGCAGCCCCACAGCACGCCGTTCTCGTCGAGCCGCGACGGCACGTTGTCGGCGATCGGGACCGTGTCGATGTGCCCCGCGAGGATGATCCGCTCGTCGTGCCCCAGGTCCGTGCGGGCCACGATGTTGTTGCCGTAGCGGTCGACCGTGAGGTGCGGCAGCCCCCGCAGGGCCTCCTCGATCGCGTCGGCGAGCTCCTTTTCGCTGCCACTGGGCGAGGCGAAGTCGACCAACTGCGCCGTGAGGCGCGCGGCGTCCTGCGTGAGGTCAAGGGGGGTGCGGTCCATGGCGCCGAGCCTAATACCCATGGGGCGAGGGGCCTGTCAGTGGACTCCAGTACCTTGGACGCGTGCCTGAGCCCCCCACTCTCGTCCGGCGCGGCCGCCTCCTTCGTATCGGCGCGGCCGTCGTCGTGCTGCTCGCCGTGGCCACGTACGTGGCCGTGCAGTACGCCACCGGGGGCCGCTCCAAGTCGAGATGCACGGTCATCTCGGCGAACGGGGACGGGGCGACGTACGCGTTCACCTCCGAGCAGGCGGTGAACGCGGCGACGATCGCCGCCGTCGGCACCTCGCGCGGCATGCCCGAGCGCGCCGTCACGATCGCCCTCGCGACGGCGCTGCAGGAGTCGGGGCTGCGCAATATCGACCACGGCGACCGGGACTCGCTCGGCCTGTTCCAGCAGCGCCCCACGAAGGGCTGGGGCACCGCGGAGCAGATCATGGATCCGGCGTACGCGTCCGAGCGCTTCTACGCGCACCTGGCGAAGATCCCCGGCTACTCGCGGCTCCCGCTGACCGCGGCCGCGCAGCGCGTGCAGCTCAGCGGCTATCCGCAGGCGTACGCGAAGCACGAGCCGGACGCCACGTTGCTGGCCGCCTCGCTGACCGGTCGCGCCGCCGCCTCGCTCACCTGCGACGGCCGGGCGGTCGGTGGCGACAGCGCGCGGTCCGGCGACCCCGCGCGCGTACGGGCCGCGCTCGCCCGTGACTTCGGGCGGGACGTGGCGCCCGCGAAGGGGCCGGGCGAGGGTTCCGTCCGCGTCCCCGTGCCCGCCACCGTCGACTCGGCCGAGGGCGGCGAGCGGCAGCGCGGCTGGGAGCTGGCGCAGTGGGCGGTGGCCAACTCCTCGGCGCTGCGCATCGAGCGGGTCTCCTACGCGGGCCGCGAGTGGGCCGCCGGTGAGTCAGGGGACAAGTGGCGCAAGGCGTCGCCCGCGAAGCGGGGCGGAATGTCCGGTCCTGCGGCCTCGATGTCCGTCGGCGAGGTCCGGATCGTCACTGGGCAGTAGTCCGGGCGCTCACTCGAACGGGTAACGCGGATCATGCTGGGTGGACGCCGACAGGGCACCTTCGAGTGAGGTGGGGCCACGACCCCAGAACCCTTGTGAGCAGGGAGCTGTAAGGGTTCTGCAGCGGTCGGCGATGCGTGCACTTTGCCCGTTTCTGCCCACAACTGATAATGCGACGCATTACGAACCCTTTACGTTTCCGACCCGCAACCTTCCAGGGGCCTGGGGCGGTTGTCACGGCGTCCGGTCGCCGCACGGCAACCGGGCACCCAACGTTCTCTCCCGTCTAAGGAGCATCATGTCCCTCCCCCTGACCCGCCGGATCGCCCGTGCCGCGCTGCTCGTAGCGGCAGGAGCGGCGCCCGTGGTCGGTGCGGCCGGCTCCGCGAGCGCCGCCGACCTCCCGGCCACGACCGACCTGGGCGGTGTGACCGCTCTGGACGGTGCGAACCTGGGTGGCACCGTCGACAGCGCGGCTCAGAGCACCACCGGGCTCGCGGGTGACGCCGGCAGCAAGGCCGTCAAGAAGGCCGTGCCGACGGCGGGCAAGGTCGCCGGCAAGAGCGCCAAGACCGTCACGCCGGCCGCGCAGGAGACCGCGGGCGGGGCGGCCGGCAGCGCGGGTGACGCGCTCGGCGAGACGGCCGGCGCCGCGACCGACGGCGGGCTGCCGGTGGGCGGTGGCGACCTGCCGACCAGTTCGCTGGGCGGCCTGCCGATCGGCTGACCACCGGTTCAGCACAACGGGGTGCCGGGGGCGTGCTGCTCCCGGCACCCCGTTGTGGTGCGTCGCCCGGACCGGACGCCGTCAGGTCAGTCGGTTCACCGCTGCCGCCACGCGCTCGTCCGAGGCCGTCAGGGCCACGCGTACGAAGGTGGCGCCCGCCTCTCCGTAGAAGTCGCCAGGAGCCACCAGGATGCCGAGGTCGGCCAGGGCGGAGACCGTGTCCCAGCAGGACTCGTCGCGGGTGGCCCAGAGGTACAGGCTCGCCTCGCTGTGCTCGATGCGGAAGCCGTGGGCCGTCAGAGCCGAGCGCAGCGCCTCGCGGCGGGCCGCGTAGCGCTCCCGCTGCACCCGCACGTGCTCGTCGTCGCCGAGCGCCGCGACGACCGCCGCCTGTGTCGGCGCGGAGGTCATCATGCCGCCGTGCTTGCGGATCTGGAGGAGCGGGCCGAGCACCGAGGCGTCGCCCGCGATGAACGCCGCGCGGTAACCCGCCAGGTTCGAGCGCTTCGAGAGCGAGTGGACCGCGACCAGACCCTCGTGCGAGCCGCCGTTGACGTCCGGGTGCAGGACCGAGACCGGGTCGGCCTCCCAGCCCAGCTCCAGGTAGCACTCGTCGGAGAAGACCAGGATGCCGTGCGACCGCGCCCAGTCCACGATGCGCTTCAGTTCGTCCTTGCCCAGCACCCGACCCGTGGGATTCGACGGGGAGTTGAGCCACAGGAGCTTCAGGCCGGTCGGGTCGAGCTCGGTCGGGTCGTCGTAGACGACGTAGTCCGCGCGGGCCAGGCGGGCGCCGACCTCGTACGTGGGGTACGCGAGGCGGGGGTAGGCGACCTTGTCGCCGGGGCCGAGGCCCAGCTGCGTGGGGAGCCAGGCGACCAGCTCCTTGGAGCCGACGACCGGCAGGACGTTCGTGTGGTCGAAGCCGCGGGCGCCGAGGCGGCGTTCGCACCAGCCGACGAGCGCGTCACGCAGCTCGGGGGTGCCCCAGACCGTCGGGTAGCCCGGCGAGTTCGCGGCGTCGACCAGCGCCTTCTGGATCAGCTCGGGCACCGGGTCGACGGGCGTGCCGACGGAGAGGTCGACGATGCCGTCCGGGTGCGCCGCGGCCGTCTTCTTGTACGGCTCCAGCTTGTCCCAGGGGAAGGTGGGGAGACGGTCGATGGGGGCCGGGACGGTGGACACCTGGGGGCTCGCTTTCCTCGTGATGCTTTCTTCGCGACGTGGTGGGCAAATGCCTCGGTCCCGTACGGCAGTCAGAGCCGTACGGGACCGGGGCAGCGCCTGTGCGTACCGCTGAACTCGGTTACTGGTTCTGCGGCGGCAGCGCGGCGATGAAGGGGTAGTCCTTGTCGATCAGGCCCATCTTCGAGGCACCACCGGGCGAGCCGAGATCGTCGAAGAACTCGACGTTCGCCTTGTAGTAGTCCTTCCACTCCTCCGGAGTGTCGTCCTCGTAGAAGATCGCCTCGACCGGGCAGACCGGCTCACAGGCGCCACAGTCGACGCATTCATCCGGGTGGATGTACAAGGACCGCTTGCCCTCGTAGATGCAGTCGACCGGGCACTCCTCGATGCACGCCTTGTCCTTGACGTCGACACAAGGCTGCGCGATGACGTAGGTCACGCTGTCGTTCCTCCTCGATAGGGCGCTGGCGGGCCTCCGCAGGCTCCGCCGCCTGGCGCGCGGGAGCGCGGCGTCGTCGATGCCCGCCTCTAGTATCTCCGTTCCCGGGCATGATCCGAACAGGAGGGGTGGGCCGAGCTGTGGAATTCACTGCGGGCGGACGCCTGGAAGTCCGCATTTCAGGCGATGACGTGGGGAAACGCGTCTCTGTGCGACGGGTGAGCGGAGAGGTTTCCGCGGGTCGAAAGTTCATCGACACGGTCGGTGTTCTCACATCGTGGAACGACGGTGTGCTCCTCGTCACACGGAGAAACGGTGAAGGTGTGCGGATCGAGGAGTCCGCGCTGGTCGCGGGGAAGGTCGTACCGGCCGCGCCCGCCCGTCGCCGCGGCCCCTCGGCCACGTATCCGGAGCTCGCTCGCGTCGCCTCGCGCGCGTGGCGGCCGATCGAGAGCGAGCGGCTCGGCGAGTGGGAGCTGAGGGCCGCCGAGGGATTCACCCGGCGGGCCAATTCGGTGCTCCCTCTGGGGGACCCGGGACGTCCGCTCGACGACGCGCTGAGCCACGTACAGGAGTGGTACGCGGCCCGTGGCCTTCCGGCGTACGCGCAGACGGCGACCGGGGCCGAGGGGGCGCAGGAAGTCCTGTGCGCCGGTCTTGAGGAGCGCGGGTGGGTGCGCGAGGTGAGCGCCGAGCTGCGGATCGCCGCGCTCGCGCCCATCGGGGACGCGCCGGACGCGCCGCACGTGCTGCTGAGCCGCGAGCCGGACGAGGCGTGGCTCGCGCGCTACCAGCGCAAGGGAGCGAGCGAGGTCGCGCTGAAGGTGCTGTGCGCCGGGCCCTCGGTGTGGTTCGCGACCGTGCCCGGCGAGGGTGATGTGCCCGCCGCGATCGGGCGGTGCGTGGTCGACGGGCGGTGGGCCGGGTTCGCCGCCGTCGAGGTCGACCCTGCGCAGCGGCGTCGAGGACTCGCCACGGACGTGATGACGGCGCTCGCCCGGCAGGCGCTCGACGAGGGCGCGTCGGCGGCCTGGCTCCAGGTCGAGGCGGAGAACGAGGGAGCGCGCGCCCTGTACGACCGCCTGGGTTTCGCCACACATCACGCGTACCACCACTACCGTGCCCCCGGAACGGCGTGACGGTTCATGCCGTAGCGACGAATGCCGTACCGATTGCTGCCGTATCGATCGGCCTGAGAGGGCACGAGGCACGTATGTCCCCCCATCTTTCCCCCCGTTCCACGGAGCTGCGACGGCGGTTCGCCGAAGAGGCGCGGGCCGAGCGGCCCGATCTGGCGCAGCTGTGTCTGCTGCTCGCCGCGCAGGGCGACGCCTCGCTCGACGAGGCCGGTATGGACGCCGTGCAGATGGAGCTGGACGAGCTCGCCGGACGGCTGCCGTACCGGCCCGGCTCACCGCACGACTGGGCCACCGCGTGCGCCGACCTGCTCGGCGCGCGCACCGGTTTCCACGGCACGCCGAACGACTACCAGCGGCTCGAGTCGTCCCTCCTGCACGAGGTCGTACGGCGCCGCAGAGGGCTGCCGATCCTGTTGTCGGTGGTGTGGCTGGAGGTGGCCCGGCGGGCCGGGGCGCCGGTGTGCGGGGTGGCCCTGCCGGGGCACTTCGTGGTCGGCTTCGGCCCCGCCGGCGAGCAGGTGCTGGCCGATCCGTTCGACGGTGGGCGGGTGCTGACGGGGGCCGACGCGCAGACGCTCGTGGCGGGGGCGACGGGCGGCCCGCTGGATCCGTCGATGCTGCGGCCCGCCGATCCGCTGGACGTGGTGCTGCGGATCCTCAACAACATCCGGGCATGGGCGGCGACGCGGCCCGAGCGCTCCGATGTGGCGCTGTGGGCCGTGGAGCTGTCGCTGCTGCTGCCCGCGCACCCGGCCCGACTGCGCTACGAGCGGGCCCAGCTCCTCGTACGCCGCGGGGACTTCGTGAACGGGGCGGTGGAGCTGGAGGCGTACGCGGACGTGGTCGGGGCCGTCGACGAGAACGCGGCGGAGTCGGTGCGGGAGCAGGCGCGGGCGGCCCGCGCGATGCTGAACTGAGCCACCGCGTACGGCAGAAGGCGCGCTACAGCCAGCCCTTCTCCCGCGCGGCGGCCACCGCCTCCGCGCGGTTGCGCACCGCCAGCTTCTGGATCGCCACCGACAGGTAGTTGCGGACCGTGCCCTGCGACAGGTGCAGCGCGGTCGCGAGCTCCGCGTTGGTGCGGCCGTCCGCCGCCGCGCGCAGCACCTCGCGCTCGCGGTCGGTGAGCGGGTTGGCGCCCTCCGCGAGGGCCGCCGCCGCCAGCGAGGGGTCGATGACGCGTTCGCCCGCGAGCACCTTGCGCACGGCGTCGGCGAGCTGCGCCGCGGGGGCGTCCTTGACCAGGAACGCGGCCGCGCCCGCCTCCATGGCGCTGCGCAGATAACCGGGCCGGCCGAAGGTGGTGAGCACGACGACCTTCAGCTCCGGGAGGGCTTCGCGCAGATGGGCCGCCGCCTCGATGCCCGTGCAGCCCGGCATCTCGATGTCGAGGAGCGCCACGTCCACCGCGTGCGCGCGGGCGGCCGCCACCACCTCGTCGCCGCGCGCCACCTGCGCGACGACCTCGATGTCCGCCTCGAGTCCGAGCAGCGCGGCCAGCGCCTCACGCACCATCGACTGGTCCTCGGCCAGCAACACCTTGATCGTGCTCATGCGGCGGATCCTACGGACGCCGGGACCCGGGCCACCAGGCGGAAGCCGCCCCCGCGTGCCGCGCCCGTCTCCAGGGTGCCGTCGGCCGCGGTGAGGCGTTCGGCGAGGCCGGTGAGGCCGTTGCCCGGAGGCGCCCCTGAGGGGCCCGAGCCGTCGTCCTCCACGGTCAGTTCGACGCGGGGCCCTTCGAGGGTCTCGCGCCGCGTGACGTCGACGACGCAGCGGCGCGCGCCACTGTGCCGTACGACATTGGTGACGGCCTCGCGCAGTGTCCAGGCGAGCGCCGACTCCTGCGCCTCGGGCAGTTCCGGGGCCTCGGAGGGCACGTCCGCGGTGACGCCCGCCGCGGTCAGCGCGGCCCCGGCGCCCGCGAGTTCGGTGGCCAGGCGGGCGCGCCGGTAGCCGCTGACGGCCTCGCGCACGTCGACCAGGGCCTGCCGGCTGACCTTCTCGATGTCGGCGACCTGGCCGGCCGCCTTGTCGGGGTGGTCCGGCAGCATCCGCCCGGCCAGCTCGCTCTTGAGCGTGATGAGCGAGAGGGAGTGGCCGAGCAGGTCGTGCAGGTCGCGGGCGAGGCGCAGGCGCTCCTCGTTGGCGGCGAGCTGGGCGACCTGGGCGCGGGCCTCCCGCAGCTCACTGGTCGTACGGACCAGTTCGCGTACGCCGATCATGGAGAAGCCGGCGAGCAGGGCGGGCACCAGGAGCCAGTACTGCGGCTCCGTGTCGAGGAGCAGTCCTACGCCGACCATGACGGCCGTCGTCGCGAGGATCGCGAGCCGCGTCCAGCGCAGTGGCAGGACCGCCCCGCAGGCCACGGAGATGTACACGAACAGGACGAGCCAGTCGGCCCCGAGGGTCAGGCAGAGCGTGACGGCGAGCACCGGGAGCACGGCCAGGGCGGCGTGCGCCGCGAGCCGCCCCACCGGCCTGGCCATCCGGCGCATGACGAGGACGACGTAGCAGCCGACGAAGGCGACCAGGCCGAGCGCGCCGAGGACCGTGCCCGTCGGGCCGTAGTCCCCCTGCACCAGGTCGACGACCGGGCTGCCGAGGAAGGCCAGCCACATGCCGATCCAGAGGAGCTTCAGGAGGGTCTCGCGGCGGCTCTCCGCCGGCTGCCCGATCTTCGGAACCCCGTCCTGCCCGTCCCGTTCCGTACTCACGCCTTCAACGTGTCCTTCCGGTACAGCCAGGCCGCGCCGCCCGCGAAGAGCAGGAAGTACACGACGAGCAGCGCGACGTCCTTGGCCTCGGGGGCGCCACCCAGCTCGATGGCCTGGCCGAGGGCAGCGTACGCGTGGGTGGGCAGCCATTTCGCGATGTCCTGGAGCCACTGCGGGAATCCGGTCGTCGGCATCCACAGGCCGCCCAGGATGGAAAGGCCGAAGTACGTGATCATCGTGATCGGCCGGACGGCGTCGCCGGAGGCGAGGTAGCCGATGGCCACCCCGAGCGCGGCGAAGACGAGGCTGCCGGCCCAGATCGAGCCGGTCAGCGCGAGCCACTGCCAGGCGTCGAGCCGTACGTCCTTGAGGGCCGCGGCCACGACGAAGACGATCACGATGGACGGGAGCGAGACGACGGCGGCGCTCGCGGTCTTCGCGAGGACGTAGCCGCGTCCGGGCAGCGTGGTGAGCCTCAACTGCCGTACCCAGCCGTTCTCCCGCTCCTTCGCGATGCGCTCGCTGTTGCCCATGAGGACGGCGGTGAGCGCGCCGAAGGAGGCCATCGAGACCATCATGAACGCGGGGAGGTTCAGTCCGGTGCCGTCGACCATGGTCGAGGTGTCGGACTTGCCCGCGATCAGCAGGAACAGCACGGACGGGTAGATCACGGAGAAGAACAGGAACTTCCGGTTGCGCAGGGCGCGGGTGAGTTCGAGCTTGATCAGACTGTTCATCGGGCCTTGGCCTCCTCAGCCTCGGTGATCGCCACGAAGGCCTGTTCCAGGCCGAGTCCGGCGACTTCGAGATTTCGCGGGTAGACGCCGAGCCCGTAGAGCGCGTGCACGGTCGCGTCGGCGTCGGTGGACTGGATGCGCACGGACCGACCGCTGACGGCCACGCCCGTGAGGAACGGCAGGCCCTTGATGGCGGCTTCGTCGATCTCGCCCTCCAGGTCGAAGGAGACCCTGCGGGCGCCGGCCTTCGCCTTGATCTCGGCGGCGGTGCCGTCGGCGAGGAGGCGGCCGCGGTGCAGCACGAGGACGCGGTCGGCGATCGCGTCCGCCTCCTCCAGGTAGTGCGTGGCGAACAGCACCGTGCGGCCCTGCTCGGCCTGCTCGCGCATGGTCGCCCAGAACGCCTGCCGTGCGCTCACGTCCATGCCGGTCGTCGGCTCGTCGAGGACGATGAGGTCGCTGTCGCCGGCCGTGGCGAGGGCGAAGCGGACGCGCTGCTCCTGGCCGCCCGAGAGCTTGTTGACCTTGCGGTCGGCGATCTGTGCGAGTCCCGCGCGGGCGAGGACCTCGTCGGCCGGGTACGGCTTCGGGTGCAGGGCGCAGCCGAGCCCGACGAGTTCGCGCACGGTCACCTCGTCCATCAGGCCGCCGCTCTGCAGCATGGCGCCGACCCGGCCCGCCGTGATCGCCTCGCGCGGGCTCGTGCCGAAGACGCGGACCTCGCCGGTGTCGGCGGGGCGCAGGCCGAGGAGCAGGTCGAGGGTGGTGGACTTGCCCGCGCCGTTCGGGCCGAGCAGGGCGACGGTCTCGCCCGCGTGCAGTTCGAGGCCCAGGTCGTCGACCGCCCGCACGGTGCCGTACGTCTTCGTCACCCCGCTGAAGGTGACCGCTGCGTGTGTCGTCATGGCATTCAGCGTCGCCGGTCGGCGGGGGTGCGCGGCAGTGTCGTCAAGCGTGAGTCCCGCATGACGGATGTCATGCGGGACTCGTGACGCGGGTGCGCGGGCGGAGCTCCTTCGGGCCTACGAGGCGTTCGTCTGGATCTCCGCGGTGCGCTCGGCGGAGGTCTTGCCGAGCAGCGCCTTGCCGATGGCGGCGGCCACGTCCGTGGGCTGGACCGGCGTCTTCTTGCCGGTGCCGCGGGTGACCAGGACGCCGTCGAAGGTCGTGCCGTACAGCTTCTTGAGCTCCGGGAGGTTGTACTTCTCGACCAGCTTCCCGTTGACCGGCTGCACGCTGAGGATCTTCGGCAGCGACTTGTCGGGGCCGAACTGGATCGAGGCGCCGCCCGCCTTGACCGTGATCAGTCCGGACATCGCGGGCTCGGCGAACTGCTGCATCTTCCGGTCGACCTCGGCGTCCGAGATCGTCGGCTTCTGCGTCGACGTCGCCAGCGGGACCGCTCCGGACGCGCCGGTCTCGATCTGCGCGTGGTACGCGTCCTTGACCGCGGCGGCCGACTGGGCGAGGTCGATCCCCTTGCCCGTCTTGCCGTAGACGGGAACGGCCTTGCCCGGCGCGAACTTGATCGTGCCGTCGCCGGACGCGGCGGCGCCGCCGGCGGCCCGCTGCAGGGACGCGGCCAGCTTCTCCTCGTCGACAGGCATGACGGGGGCGACGACCCGCTCGTTGCCGAACAGCGAGCCGATCACCGAGACGGGGTTGTAGTCGCTGCCCGCGGCCGCGGCCACGGTCGACGCGGTGTCGAAGGAGAGGCCCGCCTGGGCCGGCCTCATCGCCACGGTCTTGCCGCCGACCTGCAGCTTCAGCGCCTGTTCCGTGCGCTTGCCGAGGGCGTTCTCCAGCTTGGTGGTCGCCTCGTCGCGGGTGCCGCCGCCGATGTCGACGCCGGCGACGGTGGTGCCCTTCGGGACGTCGGCGTGGTTCATCAACAGGCCCGCGCCGTACGCGACTCCGGCCAGGCCGACGACGCCCGCGCCGAGCAGCACCAGCTTGTTGCGGCCCTTCTTCTTGGGCGCGGGGGTGGACGGCACCGGGTCGGGCAGCTTCGGCGGGGTGTGCACCGCGGGGCCGTCCGGGCCCTGCTGGAACGGGTCGGAGGCGCCGGGGGCCTTGGGGCCGCCACCGGCGGAGGGGACGACCCGCATGCCGCTGGTGAGCGTGTCACCCGAGACGTTGCCACTGGAGGTATTGCCACCCCCGGGCGGCTCCGGGGCCGGCTTCTGCGGCGTGAGGATCGCGGTGTCGTCGCTCATCCGCGGCGGCGACTGACCGGCGCCGGGGACCGGCGGGTTGGGTGCGCTGGGCGGCACCATCGGGCCGTCGCCCACGGCGGGGCCCGTGGTGGGGCCGGCGGGCCGGGTGGGCCCTTCGCCACGGTCGGGCGCGCCCGGGTCCTGGTTGGCGGAGAAGAACGGCAGGTCGTCG
>NZ_JAOZYC010000003.1:0-20351 GCF_035798155.1 Streptomyces endophyticus
CCGCGGCCGAGGCCGGGCTCGCCCTGTGGGAGGGCGCCCCGGAGGAGGACGGCGGCACCGACGACCCCGTGGCCGCGCTGCGCGCCGAACGCGCCCCGGTCCACCGGGACCTCGCCCGCGCGCGGGCCCTCGCGCTCGCCCGGCTCGGCCGGTACGCCGAGGCAGTGGGGCCGCTCGCCCGGACCCTCGCGCGGCTGCCGCGCGACGAGGAGGTCCTCGCCGAACTGCTGCGCGCCGAGGCGGCCACGGCGGGCCCGCCCACCGCGCTGGCCCGCTACGCGACCTACCGCCGCGGGCTCCGGGAAGACCTGGGCACCGAACCCGGTGCGCAACTCCGCGACATCCACGCCGAGTTGCTGCGCGACGAACCATCCGTCGTCCGGCACGGCGTACCCCACGAACCCAACCAACTCCTCGGCCGCGGCCAGGACATCGACGCGGTGGAGCGGCTGCTGCGCGACTCGCGCGCCGTCACCGTCGTCGGACCCGGCGGACTCGGCAAGACCCGCCTCGCGTACGCCGTGACCCGCAGGGCCGGGCAACGCGTCGTGCATGCCGTGCCGTTGGCCGGGGTCGCCGCGGACGCGGACATCGCCGCGGAGGTGGCCTCCGCGCTCGGCGTGGGGGAGGGGCGGCACGGCTCCGTCGGCGGGCGCGCCCCGGCCGACCCGGTGTCCGGCATCGTCGGGGCGCTCGGCGCCGGGCCCGCGCTGCTGGTCCTCGACAACTGCGAGCACGTCATCGGGGGCGTCGCCGGCCTCGTCCAGGCGCTGCTGTCCCGCGCCCGCGAGCTGCGCGTACTCGCCACCAGCCGGTCGCCGCTCGGGCTCACATCGGAGGCCGTGTACGCACTGCCGGAACTGGCGCCCGACACCTCCGCCGAGCTGTTCGGCCAGCGGGCCAGGGCCGCGCGTCCCGGCGTCGACCTGCCGCCGGACGCGGTCGCCGAACTGTGCGGACACCTCGACGGGTTGCCGCTCGCCGTGGAGCTGGCCGCGGCGCGGGTGCGGGCCCTGTCCGTGCCCGAGATCGCGCGCCGCCTCGCCGACCGCTTCGCCCTGCTGCGCGGCGGCGTACGCGACGTGCCCGAGCGCCACCGCACCCTGCACGCCGTCGTGGAGTGGAGCTGGAACCTGCTCGCGGACGAGGCCCGCGCCGCCATGCGGACCCTGTCCGTCTTTCCCGGCGGGTTCTCCACCGACGCGGCGGAACGGGTCCTCGGCGAGAACTCACTCGACGTGCTGGAGCAGCTCGTCGACCAGTCACTGCTGACCGTCGCCGACACCCCGTCAGGTGTCCGGTTCCGGATGCTGGAGACCGTACGGGAGTTCAGCGCGGCCCGGTGCGCGGAATCCGGCGAGGAGGAACGGGCGTTCGGTCAACTCTGCCTCTGGGCGCGGGAGTTCGGTATCGGCCATCACGACACCCTGCTCGGACCACGTTCCCCCGACACCCGGGAGCTGATCAAGTCCGAGCAGGACAACCTCGTGACCGCCCTCCGGCACGCCCTGGCCCGCGGCGAAGGATCCACCATCGCCGCCGTCACCGCCGTGCTCGCCGCCCTGTGGTCCACCGACTCCGACTTCGCCCGCCTCTCCGCCCTCGCGGCCGACACCGGAGCCCCGCTCTCGCACTACCGCCCCGAACCCGAGTACGTAGAAGTCGCCCGCGCCGCAGCCGTGTTGTGCGCGGCGAGCCTCATCGTGGACCACGCCCCGCGCGTCCTGCGCCACCTCGTCACCCTGCGCCGGCTGCCCCCGGCCCCGCCGGACACGCTGCTGCGCGCCATCGCGGTCGTGCTGGCCGCCGTACCCGAGATGCTGCCTCCCGACTACGGCGTGCTGCGCGAACTCTGCGACAGCGACTACCCGTTGGTCGTCTCCGTCGCCGAGAGCGTCGCCACCTACGTCTGGGAGTACGAGCACGACATCGCCCGCACGCTCGCCTCGGCGCGGCGGGTCGTCGACGTCCTGGCGGCGGTCGACAGCCCGCCCCTGGAGGTCATGGGCTACTCCCGGCTGAGCCAGCTGTGCCTGACGACGGGCGACGGCGACGCCGCGTACCGGAACCTCGGGGCGGCCCGCGAGGCACTGCCCCGGTTCGGCGACGAGAACGACTACGTCGGCATCCGCTGGGGCTTCGCGCTCGCCTGCCTGCAGCGCGGGAACCCGGACGAGGCCGAGACCTGGCAGCGCCGCGCGGAGGCCGACGGCACCGCGCAGAAGGACCCCTTCTACAGCCCCGACCTGGGGGTCCGCGCCGAGATCGCGCTCGCCCGCGGCGACACCGGGGCCGGGCTCGAACTGTGGCGCCGCGCCGTCGCCCGGCTGCCCGTCGCCGGGGCGGGGTACGACGGAGAGCCCTGGCACGACCCGTGGGCACTGCAGATCCAGGCGACGGCGGTGACGGCACACGCGTACGCGGGCCGGCTCGCACCGGTCGCCGACACGGTCGACCGGCTGCGGTCCCTGCTCGCCGGACCGGCCGCCACGTTCGTCGGGCTCCCCGTCCTCGGCACCGTGCTGCACGCGCTCGGCGCGGCCGGGCTCACGGACCGCACCCCCGAAGCCGTCCGCACGATCGCCCTGGCCGAACGGCTGTGGGTGCTGCGGGACTTCCAGCCCACGATGGCCGCGGCCCGCGCCCGACACGCGGCCGAGAACGCCGACCGGGCGGCGTACACCGACGCGGTGGCCGAGTACGCCGCCCTGGGACGGGACGAGCTGCGGGACGCGGCCCGCGCGCTCGCTACGCCGGATCGCGGTTGAACAGCGCCCGCGACCAGAAGAACCCGAGCGCCGTCAGGGCCAGGCACCAGGCGACCGCGAGCCACCCGCTGTGACCGATCTCCGTGCCGAGCAGTAGCCCGCGCAGTGTCTCGATGAGGGGTGTGAACGGCTGGTACTCGGCGATGGGCTGGAACCAGCCGGGCATCGCGTCGATCGGCACGAAGGCGCTGGAGATGAACGGGAGGATGATCAGCGGCATCGCGTTGTTGCTCGCCGCCTCGGCGTTCGGACTGGCCAGTCCCAGCCCGACGGCCACCCAGCTCAGCGCCACGGCCACCAGCACCGTCAGGCCGAACGCCGCCAGCCACTCCAGGGCCGTCGCGTCCGTGGAACGGAAGCCGACCGCCACCGCCACGGCGCCCACGACCAGCACACCGGCGACCGCTTGCAGCACGCTGCCCACGACGTGCCCGATCAGCACGGACCCGCGGTGGATGGCCATCGTACGGAAACGGGCCATGATCCCCTCCGTCATGTCCATCGTCACCGAGATCGCGGTCCCGGCCGGAGTGGCACCGATGGTCATCAGCAGGATGCCCGGCACGAGGTAGCCGATGTACGCGGTGCGGTCGGCGGGGCCGCCGCCGATCCCCGCGCTCATCACGTCACCGAAGACGTACACGAAGAGCAGCAGCAGAACGATGGGTGTCAGCAGGATGTTCAGGGTGAGCGACGGATAGCGGCGGGCGTGCAGGAGGTTGCGGCGCAGCATCGTGGACGAGTCGCGCACGGCGAGGGACAGGGCGGTGCTCATCGGAGGGCCTCCTCGGGCCGGGTGGTGGACTTGTCCGCGCCGCCGGTCAGGGCGAAGAACACGTCGTCGAGGTCGGGGGTGTGCACGGAGAGCTCGTCCGCCTCGACGCCCGCCGCGTCCAACCAGTCGAGTAGGGACCGCAGTTCGCGCTGCGTGCCGTCGCTGGGGATCCGCACCGTCAGTGCCTCGTCGTCCGTGGTGACGTCGCGCAGCACGGCGACGGCGGCCCGGTAGCCGACCGGGTCGGTGAACCGCAGCCGCACATGGCCGCCCGGCACGAGCCGCTTCAGCTCATCGGCGGAGCCCGTGGCGGCGATCCGTCCCTCGCTCAACACGGCGATGCGGTCGGCCAGTTCATCGGCCTCGTCCAGGTACTGCGTGGTCAGGAAGACGGTGGCACCATCGGCGACGAGGTCGCGGATCATGCGCCACATCGTGTGGCGGCTGCGCGGGTCGAGGCCGGTCGTCGGCTCGTCGAGGAAGAGGATGCGCGGGGAGCCGACCAGCGTCATGGCGATGTCGAGGCGGCGCCGCATGCCGCCGGAGTAGGTGGCGGCGGGCTTCCGCGCGGCCTCGGTGAGATCGAATCGGTCGAGGAGCGCGGCGGCCGCCCGCCGGCCCTCGCGCCGGGGCAGATGGTGCAGATCCGCCATGAGGTGCATGTTCTCCTCGCCGGTGATCAGGCCGTCGACGGCCGAGAACTGCCCGGTCACACCGATCGCCGCGCGCACGGCCTGCGGGTCGGCGGCCAGGTCGTGGCCGCCGACGAACAGCTCGCCCGCGTCGGCGGTGACGAGCGTGGAGAGGATCTTGACGGCGGTGGTCTTGCCCGCGCCGTTCGGCCCGAGCAGCGAGAAGACGGAGCCGGCCGGCACCGCGAGGTCGATGCCGTCGAGCACGGTCTTGTCCCCGAAGGCCTTGCGCAGGCCGCGCGCTTCGATGGCGAGAGGTGGAGCGGTGGCTGTCGTGGTGGTCATGCCGCAGAGGCTGCGGCATGGCGCATTCAGCATGGCTTCAGAGTGGCTTCAGCCGGGCACACGGTTCCGGCGTCGGAGGATGCGCGGTCTGCGCTCTGGTGCTCATGGACAGGCCTGGGCATGCTGATTCGGAAGGCCAACTGTGAAGGAGCCGCCATGACCAGCGATTCCCGTAACGACGACGCGGCTGCTCGCCACCGGAAGGCGGAGGAGGATGAGGAGTTTCGTCGTCGCCGTCGGAGGGCCGAGGAAGAGGAACGGGCGGCCCAGCACCAGGCGCAGGACGATGCGGCGAGGGCGGCCCAGCAGCAGGCCGACGCGCACGCGTCGGCACAGGCCGCGCAACAACAGGCCGACGCACAGGCGGCAGCCGACGCCGCCCAGCAGCAGTGGGGCTGAGTCGACCTTCCGTTCCACCGTCTCCGTAGGGCCCACCGGGTGATCGACCCGGTGGGCCCTACGCGTTGCCGGGTAGCGCCGCCGGCAACACGCCCCGAACCGCGACCTTGCTCCCGCGGTCTTGCCGGACGCGCCCGCCCGTGCTGTGATGCCAACTGCCCGTCCTCGCAACAATGTTCAACGAAGTCCAACGCAATACACCGCAGTTGCACAGACCCGAGCGGCGAGCCGCCACTCTTCCTCGAAGCGTCCAGCACTGGAGGATCCGTGCGCACCAAAAGACTCAGAAGCCTCAGAAGTCCCGGAGAACCCCGAACCCTCAGACGTCGCGCAAGGCACCTGTCCCTGCTCCTCGCCGCGGCCCTGGGCCTCAGCGCGCTCGCCGTGGTCCCCTCGGGCGCCGCCACCACCGCGGACGACGACCCCGTCGTGCCGCACGGCCTGAAGGGCGAGTACTACACCCAGTCCGCCGCCGGAGCCTTCGACTTCGACAAGCTCAAGGCCACCGGCTTCGACCCGCAGATCGACTTCAACAGCCTGGAGTCCCGCCTGTCGTCCGCGACCGGCCGGGCGGACGACGCGAGCGTGCGCTGGACCGGGAAACTCGTGCCGGAGAAGACCGGGCCGACAACGTTGTCAATGATCGGTGACAACGGCTTCAGGCTCTGGGTCGACAACAAGCTGGTCATCGACCACTGGGTCGACGACTGGGACAAGGAACAGACCTCCCAGCCCGTGGACCTGACGGCGGGCAAGGCGGTCGACATCAAGGTCGAGTACTTCGAGCACTACGGCGGCTCCAACCTCCACCTGCGCTGGACCGAGCCCGGCGCGCAGAAGGAGGCCATCCCGTCCTCCGCGTTCCGGCTGCCCGACGACTGGAAGTACGACGGCGCCATCGGCACCACCGTGCTCGGCGACGGCCGCACCCTCAAGCTGGACTTCGCGCAGAAGCTGGGCGCCGTCCCCGGTGACATCAACGACCACCTGACGGCCGTGATCGGCGGCGCCAAGTGGCCGCTCGGCAAGGTCGAGGCGGACCCCGACGACCCGCGCGCGCTGCGCGTGGGCCTCGACGAGCCGGTCGTCGGCAACAAGGACGGCGACGCCTCGGGCCAGGCCGACGTCACCTACGACGGCAAGGGCGGACTGACCGGCGACGACGGCACGGCCGTCGGCTCCTTCTGGTCCAGTGGCCCCAACCACTCGACACACGAGCTGACCACCAAGTGGGGCGACGACGTCACCCCGGCCAACGCCCACCGCGAGTACCCGCGCCCGCAGCTCACCCGCGACAAGTGGCAGAACCTCAACGGCAGTTGGCAGTTCGCCGCCGCCAAGGAGGGCGAGCAGCCGCCGGTCGGCAAGAACCTCGGCGAGAAGATCCTCGTGCCCTACCCGGTCGAGTCCCAGCTCTCCGGCATCGAGCGCCACGAGGACCGCATGTGGTACCGGCGCACCTTCACCGTGCCCGCCGACTGGAAGGTCGGCGACAAGCAGCGGCTGCGGCTCAACTTCGGCGCCGTGGACTGGAAGTCGGAGATCTACGTGAACGGCACGAAGGTCGCCGATCACAAGGGCGGCTACGACAAGTTCAGCGCCGACGTCACCGACGCCCTCAAGCCGGGCCGCACCCAGGAACTGATCGTCGGTGTCTACGACCCGACGGACGCGGACAACGCCGAGAACCCGCCCATGGGCAAGCAGCGCCTCGACCCGAGCGGCATCTGGTACACCCCGTCCTCCGGCATCTGGCAGACCGTGTGGATGGAGCCGGTCGCCACCGACCACGCCACCGACCTGAAGGTGACGCCGAACGTGAAGACGGGCGAAGTGACCGTGTCCGCAACGGGAGTTCGGGACGGCGTCCCCGTCACGGCGACGGCGTACGCGGACGGCAAGAAGGTCGCCACCGCCACCGGCACCTCCGGCGGACCGCTCACCCTGAAGATCGCCAAGCCGCACCTGTGGTCGCCCGACGACCCCTTCCTCTACGACCTCAAGGTGAGCGTCGGCGATGACCGGGTGGGCAGCTACTTCGGGATGCGCTCGATCTCCGTCGAGAAGGTGAACGGCACCCCGCGCACCATCCTCAACGGCAAGCCGGTCTTCATGATGGCCACCCTCGACCAGGGCTTCTGGCCCGACGGTCTGCACACCGCGCCCAGCGACGACGCGCTCGCGTACGACCTGAAGATGCACAAGAAGATGGGCTTCAACTCGGTCCGCAAGCACATCAAGGTCGAACCCGACCGCTGGTTCTACTGGGCCGACAAGCTCGGCCTGATGGTCTGGCAGGACATGCCGGCGATGGAGGCCGGGAAGAACCCGTCCACCGCGGCGCGCGCCGAGTACGAGCGCGAGATGAAGACCATGATCGACCAGCACATCAACCACCCGTCGGTCGTCATGTGGGTCACCTTCAACGAGGGCTGGGGCCAGTACGACGAGGGCCGCATCGCCGACCAGGCGAAGTCCTGGGACCCGACCCGGCTGATCAACGGCCAGTCCGGGCTCAACCTCGGCCGTGACGGCGGCGCCGGCGACATCATGGACGAACACGGCTACCCGAGCCCCGCCCTGCCACCGAAGCCCGACGGCGAACGCGCCCTGGTCGCGGGCGAGTACGGCGGCCTCGGCCTCGCGGTGCCAGGACATGCCTGGTCCGTCCAGCAGTCGTACGTCGACGTGGACCCGGCGACGTACACGGACGACTACCTCAAGAAGCTGGACGAGGTGCACAAGCTGGCCTGCAAGGGCGGCAACGGCGCGGTGTACACGCAGATCTCCGACGTCGAGGGCGAGCTGAACGGCCTGCTCACCTACGACCGCCGGGTCGTCAAGCCGGACGTGAAGCGGGTGTCCGACGCCCAGCAGGCGCTGATCCGCGACGCCTCGCAGGACACCGTGGCGAACTGCTCCTGATCCCGTACGCCTTGGGGCGGGCCCGTCTCCACGGGCCCGCCCCTCTCTCGTAGGAGGCAGCTCATGACTGTGACTCGACGCGGCGTGCTGCAGGCCGCGACGGTGGCCTGTGCGGCCACCGCGTGGGGCGGTGCGGCGAGCGCGACGGCACGGGCGGACACGTCGGGACCGGCCGCCGACGCGTTCACCCGCCTGCCCGTCGGCAGCGTCACCGCCGACGGCTGGCTCGCCGGCCAACTGCGGCTGCAACTGGCCGGACTGTGCGGACGCTACGAGCAGAAGTCGCACTTCCTGGCCATGGACACGTGCGGTTGGATCCACCCGGAACTCAACGGCTGGGAGGAAGTGCCGTACTGGCTACGGGGGTTCGTGCCCCTCGCGATCGCCACGCGCGACGCCGACGCGCTCGCCACGTGCCGACGCTGGATCGACCCCATCCTCGCCACGCAGCAGTCCGACGGATTCTTCGGCCCGCACGCCCTACGCACCTCGTTGAACGGCGGCCCGGACTTCTGGCCGTTCCTGCCGCTGCTCATGGCATTGCGCACGTGGGAGGAGTACACGCACGACGAGCGCGTCGTGCCGTTCCTCACCCGCTTCATGTCCTACATGGCGGCCCAGGGGAAGGGCGCCTTCGACAGCAGCTGGGTCTCCGTGCGCTGGGGCGACGGCATCGACACCGCGCGCTGGCTGTACGAGCGCACCGGCGACGCCTTCCTCGCGGACCTCGTCGACAAGATGCACCGCTACGGCGCCGACTGGACGGGCAAGCTCCCCACCCCGCACAACGTCAACATCGCCCAGGGCTTCCGCGAACCCGCCCAGTACGCCCAGTGGGCCACCGAGGGGGAGGCGGAACTGCGCCGCGCCACCTACCGCACGTACGACCAAGTGCTGCGGGAGTACGGCCAGTTCCCCGGCGGCGGCATGGCGGGGGACGAGAACGCCCGGCCGGGATTCGGCGACCCCCGCCAGGGATTCGAGACCTGCGGCATCGTCGAGTTCATGGCCAGCCACGAGCTGCTCACCCGGATCACCGGCGATCCCGTGTGGGCCGACCGCTGCGAGGACCTGGCCTTCAACATGCTCCCGGCCGCCCTGGACCCGACCGGCAAGGGAATCCACTACATCACCAGCGCCAACGGCATCGACCTCGACAACACCCGCAAGGGCAACGGGCAGTTCCAGAACGGCTTCGCCATGCAGTCCTACCAACCCGGAGTCGACCAGTACCGGTGCTGCCCGCACAACTACGGCATGGGCTGGCCCTACTTCACCGAGGAGTTGTGGCTCGCGGGCCCCGACGGCGGGCTCGTGGCCGCGATGTACGCGCCGTGCGAGGTACGCACCGAGGTGGGCGACGGGGTGAAGGCCACGGTGCGCGAGGAGACGCAGTACCCGTTCGACGAGACCGTGACCCTGAGGGTCGGCGTGGAGCGTGCGGTGGAGTTCCCGCTGCGGCTGCGCATTCCGGGCTGGTGCGAGGCGCCGCGCCTCACGGTCAACGGCCGTGCGGTGAAGGTCGCGAAGGGGCCCTCGTTCGCGGAGATCCGCCGCACCTGGCGGGACGGCGACGAGGTGCGACTGCGGCTGCCCCAAAGGACCACGCTGCGCACCTGGAGCGGCAACCACGACAGCGTCAGCGTCGACCACGGCCCGCTCACGTACTCGCTGAGGATCGGCGAGAGGTATGTGCGCACCGGCGGGGACGACACGTTCCCCGAGTACGACGTGCACGCCACCACCCCGTGGAACTACGGCCTGGTTCCCGGCGGTTCGATCACCGCACACCACAGGGAGGGGCCGCTCGCGGACAACCCGTTCACCCTGGACGGCGCGCCCCGCACGCTCACCGCGCGGGCCCGCCGCATCCCGGAGTGGATCGCGGACGAGGAGGGAGTCGTCGCACCCCTGCAACCGAGCCCCGCCCGCAGCCGCGCCGGGGTGGAGGACGTGACCCTGGTGCCGATGGGCGCGGCCCGGCTGCGGATCACCGCCTTCCCGTCGGCTGCCCCGGACGGAAAGCCGTGGACGCCGGAACCGCGCCACCACCGTGTGCTGAACCGGCACAGCGGCAAGGTCCTCGCCGTCGACGGCATGTCCACGGACAACGACGCGCGGGTCGTGCAATTCAGCAATTCGGGCACGGGCGACCACGCGTGGCAACTCCTCGCGGCCGGCGGCGGCGCGCTGCGCATCCGCAACGGGCAGAGCGGCAAGTACCTGGCGGTGAAGGGGAGTTCGACGGCCGACAGTGCCCATGTGGTGCAGTACGAGGACGACGGCAGTGGCCGGGAGGATCTGCTGTGGGAGCGGGAGGACCAGGGCGACGGCTGGTTCCTGCTGCGCAACCGGCACAGCGGCAAGGTGCTCGGTGTCGACGGCATGTCCACCGCCGACAGCGCACAGGTCGTGCAGTTCTCCGACAACGGGACGGAGGATCACCTGTGGCGCCTGGAGTCTTGACGGGCCGTTGGGCCGCACGAAGAATGGCCAGCCATGCTGACAACGTTGTCGAAGGGTGCAGGATGAGAAGGCGCACAAGACCCGTCCGTCGCGCGCTGGGGGTGCTCGCCGCGGCCGCCGCGCTGCTCGGGGCCGGCCTCGCGGCACCCGCCGCGGCCTCCACCCCGCCCGGGGGCGGCCAACTGACCGATCTGGTCAACCCGTTCATCGGCACGGAGAACGAGGGCAACACCTACCCGGGCGCCGCCGTGCCCTTCGGGATGGTGCAGTTCTCGCCCGACACCGGTCACAACACCGGCTACGACTACTCGGAGAACCACATCCGAGGGTTCTCGACCGTCCATCTCTCCGGTGTGGGCTGTGGGTTGGGCGGCGATCTGCCGGTGCTGCCGACCGTCGGTGACATCGGCAGCACGGACTACGCGAAGTACGCGGCCGAGTTCAGCCACGACGACGAGAAGGCCTCGCCGGGCTACTACAAGGTGGGCCTGAAGTCCGGCATCGACGCCGAGCTGAGCGCCACCAAGCGGACGGGCGTGCAGAAGTACACGTTCCCGGCCACCGACAAGGCCAACGTGATGATCAACGCGGGCCAGTCGCTGCACAAGACCGTCCACACCAAGGTCGACATCCTCGACAGCAGGACCGTGCGCACCGCCATCACCGGCAGCGGCTTCTGCCAGGACACCAAGCAGTACACGCTCTACACGATCACCAAGTTCGACCGGCCGTTCACCACGTCCGGTACCTGGAAGGGCGACACCGTCACCGAGGGCTCCAAGTCCTCGGCCGCGGACGCCGAGCGCAACGGCGCGTATCTCCGCTTCGACACCAGCAAGGACCGCACCGTCGAGGCGACCACCGCGATCTCCTACGTGGACGCGCACGGCGCCTCGCTCAACCTCCGTACGGAGGGCGGCCGTTCCTTCGACTCCGTGCGCGGCGCGGCGCAGTCCGCGTGGGAGGACCGGCTCGACGACGTCAAGGCGCAGGGCGGCAGTGAGACGCTGCGCCGCACCTTCTACTCCTCGCTGTACCGCTCGTTCCTCGCACCGAACATCGGCAGCGACGTCGACGGCCGCTACACCGGCTGGGACCAGAAGATCCACCGCGCCAAGGGATTCACGTACTACCAGAACTGGTCGCTCTGGGACACGTACCGCACCCAGGCGCAGCTGCTGTCGCTGCTGGCCCCGCACGAGTCGCGGGACATGGCGCTGTCGGTGATCCGCATCGACAAGGACAGCGGCTGGCTGCCCAAGTGGGGCTACGGCACGGTCGAGACGAACATCATGACCGGCGACCCGGTCACCCCGTTCCTCACCAACGCCTATCAGCAGGGCCTGCTCAAGGGGCACGAGGAGGACGCCTACCGGGCGCTGAAGAAGAACGCCGACGGCGTGCCGCCGGCCGACTCAGCCCCCGTGGGCCGCGAGGCCAACAAGGAGTATCTGGCCGACGGGTTCGCGCCGTACATCAAGGACCGCGAGCATGTGAAGCCCGGTGACTCCGATTACGACCACGGGGCCTCGGCCACCCTGGAGTACGCGCTGTCCGACGCCATGCTCGGCCAGATGGCGAAGGAGCTCGGGCACGAGGACGACGCGAAGCGGTATGCCGAGCGGGCGCAGAACTACCGGAAGATCTTTGACAGTTCGACCGGATTCTTCCGTGCGCGCGACGCGTCGGGCGCCTTCACCGGGCCCGCCGACCCAGCGAAGAGCGAGGGCTTCCACGAGGGCACGTCCTGGCAGTACCAGTGGCTCGTGCCGCAGGACCTGCCGGGCATGGTCGGCCTGATCGGCGGAGAGGAGGCCGCGAACAAGCGGCTCGACTCGTTCTTCGCCTACGAGCAGTTGGTGAAGGATCCGGCGAAGACCGCCCGCGAGGTGTGGGTCAACGGTCCGTACGACTACTACAACGCGGACAAGTACAACCCGCAGAACGAGCCCGACCTGATCGCGCCCTACACGTATCTCTCCACCGGCCAGCCGTGGAAGACCACCGACGTGGTGCACGCCGCGCTGACCCTGTTCACCGACACCCCGACCGGCATGACCGGCAACGACGACCTGGGCACGATGTCCGCCTGGAACGTCCTGTCGTCCATCGGGATCTTCCCGGTGCAGCCCGGCACGGACACGTGGAGCCTGTCGACGCCCGTCTTCGAGCGGGTCGACGTCACGCTCGACCGGCGCTACTTCCCGAAGGGCGCGCTGACCGTCCGGGCGCCCGGCACCTCGGAGGGCAACCGGTACATCCAGTCGGCGCGGGCGGACGGCGCCGCGTACGGCAAGACGTATCTGACCACGGAGGATCTGCGGGGCCTGCGGAACCTGTCCTTCACCGTCGGCGGCGAGCCGTCGGCGTGGGGGACCGGTGCCGATGCGGCGCCGCCGCCCCTCAAGTGACGTAAAAGACACGTCACTTGGGTCGCCCACTGAGTCACATGGGACCCGTCCCTCCCAGAGGGGCGGGTCTTCATCAGTTGTTAACGCAGCGTGCCGTGATCGTACTTGACCGTAATCGACTGCGGGCGGTTGACTGCCCTCTCCCGTTGTCGACGCGAGAGCCCTCCATGACCTCTCTGAGTTCGGACTTGCTCGCTCCACTCGACCTGACCTTCTGGAACATCGAGACCGCCGAACACCCCATGCACCTGGGGGCGTTGGGCGTCTTCGAGGCCGAAGGGCCCGGCGCCGCCCAGCACGCCTTCGAACTGCTCGCCACCCGCGCCGCGGGCGTGGCGGGCCTGCGGATGCGGATCGCCGGCGTGCTCGTGCCGGTCGGCGGCGCGGCCCGCGTGCCCGCCGCCGACTTCGACCCGCTCGACCACGTGTGGATGGCCGGACCCGTCGACGACTTCCACGCCGCCGCGGGCGCGCTCATGGAACGCCCGCTCGACCGCGCCCGCCCGCCGTGGGAGGCGCACATACTGCCGGCAGCCGACGGCGCGTCGTTCGCCGTGCTCTTCAAGTTCCACCACGCCCTCGCCGACGGGCTGCGCGCCCTGACCCTCGCCGCCGGCGTCATGGACCCCGTGGACCTGCCCGCCGCCCGCACCCCGAAGGACGCGCCCGCCCCGCGCCGCGGCCTGCGCCTGCCGTTCCCCGGTATGCGCGAGATCACGCTCGGCGACCTCGACCCGCGCCGCTACCCCGACCACGTGCGCACACTGGCGGCCGGCGCCACGCAGGCCGTGTCCATCGGCGCGTCGGTCGCCCGCGCCACCTGGGGCGTACGCACGTCGCCCGCGCTCACCTCGAAGGCCAGCGGCACCCGGCGCACCGCCGGTGTCGTGCTCGACCTCGACGACGTGCACCGCATCCGCAAGACCGTCGGCGGCACCGTGAACGACGTGCTGATCGCCGTGGTCGCCGGAGCCGTGCGGCGCTGGCTCGACGAGCGCGGCGACGGCAGCGAGGGCGTCGAGCCCCGCGCCCTCGTCCCGGTCTCCCGGCGCAGGCCCCGCACCGCCCACCCCCAGGGCAACCGGCTCTCCGGCTACCTGGTCCGCCTCCCGGTCGCCGAGCACGACCCCGTGGAGCGGCTGCGCGCCGTACGCGCTTCCATGGACCGGCACAAGGACGCCGGGCCCACACGCGGCGCGGGCGCCGTCGCCCTGCTCGCCGACCACGTACCGCCGCTCGGCCTGCGCCTCGGCGGCGGCCTCGTCGGCCAGAACGCCCGCCTCCTGTTCGACCTGCTGGTCACGAGCGTCCCGCTGCCCAGCCTCGGCCTGAAACTCGGCGGCTGCCCGCTCACCGAGGTCTTCCCCCTGGCCCCCCTGGCCCAGGGCCAGGCCCTCGCCGTGGCGGTGTCGACGTACCGGGGCCGGGTGCACTACGGCCTGGTGGCCGACGCCCGAGCGGTACCGGACCTCGATGTGCTGGCCCGCGCGGTGGTCGACGAACTGGACGAACTGCTCGCCGCCTGCGTCTCCTAAGCCCTGTCGTCCTGGACCGGGTCGACGCCGGGCCGTCCGAGGTCCTTGCGGAGGTCGTCGAGTGCCTGCGTCAGGGAAGCGGCGTTGGCCTCGGTGAACCAGGTGGTGCGGATGCGCTCATTGGTTCCCCCCGGGGTCTCGTGATCGCCCGCGAGCTGCTGAACGGAGCGGGCGTCGTCGTCCAGTGAGCGGCCGACGGCGCCGAAGAGGCCGCGGACGTACCGGTCCGCGTCCTCGGGTGCGACGCCGCGGTGCGCGGCCCAGTCCGTGAGCGTCGCCAGGTACCGATAGTGCGTGGTCAGTGTGGACGTCAGTGTCTGGAAGACGTCGAGCGTCGCCTCGTCCGGGACGGGCAGCGCACCGCCGAGACGGGCGAAGAGGGCGTCGACGGCGGGGTGGCCGGGGCAGGTCACGGTGACGGCGCGGCGTTCGCGGACCGCGGGCAGCGGGATCGCCCGCACCACCGGCGCCCGGGTGCCGAGGAGGGCGCGCACCTCGTCGATGCCGACGCCCGCCATGGCGCTGACCACGATCTTGGTGTCGTCCACCCGCAGCCCGGCGAGTGCCTCGGCGCGGTCCTGGGGGCGGACCGCGATGATCACGGTCGTGGACCGGTCTGCCACCTCCTGGTTGTCGGCGCAGATCCGCGTGTTCGCGAAGCGCCGCGACAGTTCGGCGGCCGTCCGGGCGCCACGCGGCGAGAGGAAGACGTCCGGCGGGCTGTCGACGCCGTCGCTCACGCCGGTCACGAGGGCCCGCCCGAGCTCGCCCACGCCGATGATGCCTATGCGGTCCACAAGGTGTCCTTTCACGGGGTTGTCCCACGGGCGGCCCGGTCCTTGATTCCCGCGAGGACGGTGTCGAGGATCCGGTCGAACTCGGCCACGGACCCGAACCCGGTCTGGAGGGGCAGCAGGGCGGTCATGGTCGGGTAGCAGCCGGGGTCGAGCACGGGCAGGTGGACTCCGTCGTCGCCGCTGCCGCTGAGCACCGCCAGCAGATAGCCGTTGAGGAACCCGAAGAGCGTCAACTGGGTGTCCGCGACGACCTGTTCGGGCAGCTCGGCCGCGCGCATCGAGGCGACGAGGCGCTCCAGCGCGGCGAGGGCCACCGGCGAGGTCTGGGGGCGTGTGGTCAGCAGCGGGAAGACCCGGCGGTGCCGATGGGCCATGTCCCGGTAGCTGTGCGCCGTGCGGCGGGCGAGCTCCTCCCAGTCCCGCCCGTCCGCGCCCTCGGCGCCCGCCGGCACGACCACCTCGGTGAGTACGGCCTCGGACACCGCGTCGAGGAGCGCGGCCTTGCCCTTGATGTGGTGGTAGATCGACATCGGGTCGACCCCGAGCTCCTCCGCGAGGCGCCGCACCCCGAACTTGTCCAGGCCGTGCCGGTCGACGAGGTCGACACCGACGGCGGCGATCCGCTCACGACTGAGTCCTGCCGCGGTGCCCTGCGCTCGTCTCGCCATGCCCACTCCCTGCCGCCCTTGCCAAACCTACGCCGTAGATCCTACTGTCACGGAACGAAACCTACACCGTAGGAATGGAGGGTGCGATGAACCCGTCTTCCCTGTCCGGGAAGCGCCCCGCCGTCGTGGTGTCCGTGTGGCGGAGTCGGCCGGTTTCCAGGAACCACATGACGTACTCGATAAAGGAGAAGACATGAGGGAATCAGCGGGTCTGCGGCGACAGGCGCTGGGCGGGGAGCCGGACTGGTCCTCGATGTCGGAGGAGGAGCTGCTCGCCTACCGCGAAGCGGAGAACCGCAGGCGGGCATCGCCCGAGATGCGGGCGCTCACCGGGGAGCCGGACCCCGGCGCCACGATCGAGTGGCAGGAGGTGGCGCTGCCCGGCCGGGTCCTTCCGGTCCGGGTGCACCGGCCGATCGCCGACCGGAGCACCCTGCCGCTCGTGGTGCACGTACACGGCGGTGGGTTCGTGGGCACGGCGGTGCAGTGCGACTGGACCACCAGCCATCTTGCCGCCCGACTGCCCGCGGTCGTGGTCTCCGTTGAGCATCGTCTCCTCGCCCCGGACACCCCGCTCTCGGCGGCCGCCGCCGACGGCTGGGACGTGCTGCGGCACGTGGTGGCGGGCGCCGAGGAATGGGGCGTCGACCCGGAGCGGACCGCCGTCTTCGGGGAGAGCTGTGGCGCGCTGATCTGCGCCCTCGCGACGGTCCGGGCCAGGGAGACGGGGCTGCGTCTGCGGGCGCAGGTGCTGGTCAACCCCGCGGTCGACGTCACCGGGGCGATGTTCGCGTACGACTCGGTCGCGGACTACGGGGACAGCCCGACCGCGAGCCTGCCGCAGCTGCGGCTCTTCCAGCGGCTCGCCGCTCCGCCGGGAACCGACGCCCGGGCCGTGTCCCCGCTCCACGCCGACGACCTGGGCGGGCTGCCCCCGGCGCTCGTCGTGCTGCCGACGCACGATCCGGTGGCCGATCACGGCCGTCGGTACGCCGAGCGCCTGCGAGCGGCGGGGACGCCCGTGCGGATGAGCGAGTACCCCGGAGCGCCGCACGCCTTCCTGAGCCTGCCTGGTGTGGTGGACGCGGCCCGGCCCGCGCGGGCGGAGATCCTCGCGTTCCTCCGCACGTCCCTGACCGGGTGACCTGCGTCCCGTGAGCAGAACGAGTTTGGAGACAGGGGCCCTCGCTACGTAAAATTCCGCTTTCGAAGGCTTTGACAGCGGGCGCGGATCGCGCGCGACGCGCGACACCCCCAGGAAACGGCAGCGGCGATGACGGTGACAGAGGACAACCAGGCCCTCGAGCAGGAGTACGGCCCCGGCATCGACCCCGAGCGGCTCGCCGTCTGCCTCAGTGTGCTGGAGGAGCTCGACGAGATCGACGTCGACCACCCCGACGCGATCACCGTCCGCAGGGCCACCGCCGGCATCTACCGGACCGTGAAGCAGCGTCGCCGCCAGGAGCGTCGCGCCGCCAAGACCGCCCACGACAAGGCGGTCACCGAGTCGACGGCGACCGGGTCCGCGCAGCGCATCGACGACGAGACCGAGGGCATCCTGCCCTCCTCGCAGACCGAGGAGGGCAGGCTCGCGGGGATACTCCAGCGCCCCCGCTCCTGCTACACCTGCAAGGCCCGGTACGTGGAAGTCGACTACTTCTACCACCAGCTCTGTCCCGGCTGCGCCCGCCTGAACCGGACCAAGCGCGACGCCCGCGCCGACCTCTCCGGCAAGCGCGCCCTGCTCACCGGCGGCCGCGCCAAGATCGGCATGTACATCGCGCTGCGCCTCCTTCGTGACGGCGCGCACACCACGATCACCACCCGGTTCCCCAAGGACGCCATCCGCCGTTTCAAGGCGATGGAGGACTCGGCGGAGTGGCTCCACCGCCTGGAGGTCGTCGGCCTCGACCTGCGCGACCCGGGCCAGGCCGTCGCCCTCGCCGAGCAGGTCGCCGCCGCGGGCCCGCTCGACATCCTGATCAACAACGCGACGCAGACCGTGCGCCGGCTGCCCTCCGCCTACGCCGCGCTCGTCGACGGCGAGAGCGCGCCGCTGCCCGCCGGCGAGCTGCCGCCGCACCACGTCATCGGCGCGTTCAACTCGGGATCCGTCGACGGCATCGCCGCGCTGCCCATCGGCACCAGCGGCATCGACGCCCAGAAGGTCGCCGACCTCGCGCTCGTCGCGGGCAACGCGAGCGTCGAGCGGCACCTCGACGGCTCCGCGATCGACGCGGGCGGCCTCGTGCCCGACGTCGTCGAGTCCAACACCTGGGTGCAGACCATCGACCAGATCTCCCCGGTCGAGCTGCTCGAGACCCAGCTGTGCAACTACACGTCGCCGTTCATCCTGATCAGCGCGCTGCGCCCGGCCATGTCCGACGCCGCGAAGAAGGCGGAGAGCGGACGCGCGTACGTCGTGAACGTCTCGGCGATGGAGGGCGTCTTCGGCCGTGGCTACAAGGGCGCGGGCCACCCGAACACGAACGCCGCCAAGGCCGCGATGAACATGGTGACGCGCACCAGCGCCCACGAGATGTTCCAGGCCGACGGCATCCTCATGACCTCCGTCGACACCGGCTGGATCACCGACGAGCGCCCGCACTACGACAAGCTGCGCCTCGCCGAGGAGGGCTTCCACGCCCCGCTCGACCTGGTCGACGGCGCCGCCCGCGTCTACGACCCCGTCGTGCGCGGCGAGGCGGGCGACGACGTGTACGGCGTCTTCCTGAAGGACTACGAGCCCGGCAAGTGGTGACGCAGCTGCTGGTGGACGGCGTCGTTCGACGCGCCGCCCGCTGAGGCGGCGCGCACCCGCGTACCGCCGTCCACAAGCAGCTCCGCCCCGGTGATCCAGGACGCCTCGTCCGACACCAGCCAGCGCACCGCCCGCGCCACGTCCTCCGGCTCCCCGATCCGCCCGGCCGGCAGACCCGCCGCCACCGACTCCTCGGCCCGCTCCCACACGAAGCGGGCCATCTCGGTGCGGACGAGGCCGGGGGAGACGGAGTTGACCCGCACCAACGGGCCCATCTCGCCCGCCAGTTGAGCGGTCAGGTGCAGCAGCGCCGCCTTGCTGGTGCCGTACGCGCCGACGTTCGGCCCCACATGGCCCGCGCCCTCCGTGCACACGTTCACGACGGCGCCGCCGTGCTCGCTCATCCACGCCCGCCACGCGCACTGCACCAGACGCAGCGGCGCCTCCACGTTGACCGTGAACGCCGTGCGCCAGGCGTCGGGATCGGCGTCCATGAGCGGGCCGTACGGCTGGTTGGTCGCGGCGTTGTTCACGACGATGTCGACCCGCCCGAACTCCGCCATCGCCCGCTCCGTCACTTCCCACAGATGCGCCGGATCGGCCACGGACCCGGGCACACCCACCGCTTCCGCGCCCCGCGCCCGCAGCGCCGCGACGGCCTCGCGCACCCCGTGCGGATCCCGGGCCGTCACGCACAACAGGGCGCCGCAGTCGGCGAGTTCCTCCGCGATCGCGCGGCCGATGCCGCGCGAGGCACCGGTCACGACGGCCGCCCTGCCGTCGAGCACACGCGGGTGATCCGTGGGAGCCATCGGGGACGCAGCCATGCGCGTACGGTCTCATGCGCGGCCGGTGGATGACGATGTGTCAGCCGTGCACGGTTCGTGGGCCGTTTGTGGAGGCCGAACCACTGATCTAGCGGACGTACGAGGCGTGCGCGGCAGCCACGAGTTCGAGCACCGGGCGCCAGTCCTCCATGACCCCCGCGTCGAGGCCCACCACCTTGCCCGCGTCGTCCGCCTGGCGCACCGTGACCGCGTCCTCGGCGTGCGGGTCCGCCTCGAACGCCGCCACCTCCCGGGGCGTCATCGGGCCGCCCTGAACGCCCAGCGTCAGCGCGCTCTGCGCGGACAGGCCGCGCCCCGGCTCGGTCGCCGCCAGATACCGCTTCGCCGGCACGTGCAGCCGTACGAGCCGTGCCACCCGCTCGCCGAGCAGCCCGCGCACCGCGTCCGCCGCACGGTCCGCGTGCCCCGCGTCGTCGCCCGGGCACAGCAGATGCCCGAGGTCGTGGACGAGCCCCGCGACCTGCAACTCCTTGTCGCTGGGCCGGGAGCGGCGCAGCAGCGCCGCCGTCTGCAGCGCGTGATCGTGCAGATCGACGGGGTCGCCGCTGCGGTCCGGGGCGTCCCAGGCGCCCCGGCAGGCGTTCAACGAGGCCATCAGCTCCTCGACGGTGCGCAGTTCGACGCGTTCCATGGACGACTCCTCCCGAAGCTCTTCCGCAGCCTGCCCGGAAGCAGACCATGGTGAACCGAGTCCGAGCCGACGCACCGGTCAACAGGACGTGAACGCTGCCCCTTTTCCGCCATGGTGCAGAATTGCCGCATGCGCCGCCTCACCGTTCCCGCCCTGCTGGTGACCCTCCTGGTCACCGTGCTGGGCGCGGCATGGGGCAGCGACGCCGGCGGCGCCCCCGCCGAGCGGGCCCCGGCCCTCGCGTCCGTGCAACAGGTGTCGTCGCCCGCCGGCACATCCGACTGCGACCGGCAGGGGCAGCACGCCCCCGACAGCCGCCAGGGCGTGCCCTCGCGCGGCACGAGCGCCCACGAACTCCTCGCCCCGCTCGCGTACGCGCACGGGCCCGGC
>NZ_JAOZYC010000004.1:0-20248 GCF_035798155.1 Streptomyces endophyticus
CGCCGAGGCCGACCGCACTCCGGAAGCCCGGGCCGAGGCCGCGGCGCAGGCCGCAGCGCGGGCCGGGGCGCAGCCCGAGATGCGGCCCGCTGTGCAGGCCAATGCGCAGGCCGCCGTGCAGGCCGTCCCCGGTGACGTACCGCAGGATGCGCAGGGCGCACCGAAGGAAAGCGGCGCGCAGCCGCAACCGCAGCCCCTTCCGTTGCCGGACGAGGCGCAGCAGCACGACGTCGCCAAGGCGCACCCGGCCGAGGACCACACGCCGCCGCAGCCGCACCCGGCGCAGCCCACTCCCGCCCTGGGCACGCCCACGGCGGGTGACACGGGCGCCGCGCTGCCCCCGGAGAACCAGCCGGTCGGTAAGCCGGAGGAAGTGACGACGGCCCAGGCCCAGGCCGAAGCCCCGGCCGAAGCCCCGGCCCCGGCCGCGAACCAGGCAGCACCCCAGGCAGCACCCCAGGCAGCTACGCAGCCGGCCCCCCAGCCGGAACCCCAGCCGCAGACCGCCCCGGCCGACGAACCGGAGAGCGCCCCGACGGCCCCGGCCGACAGCGCCCCGGCCCCCGCCGCGGCCCAGCCGCTGCCCGCCGAGGCACCGAAGCCCCAGGCTGCCCAGGCTCAGGACCAGGCCCCGTCCGGTGACACGAACTCGACGCAGGGGCGGGCCTTCAGCGTGCGGACGCTGGGGCAGGGCGTGCCGTTCGGGCGCCAGGTCGACTCACAGCAGCGTCGTCCGCAGCCGCCGGTCCAGCCGCTTCCGCCGCAGGCTCCGCCGCGGCCGAGCGCCGCACCGCAGCAGAGCCCCGCGCAGAGTTCCACGCAGGGCCCCGCGCAGGGCCAGACACAGGGCGGTTCGGGGACGCTCGGCGGCTCCGGCACGCTCGGCGGTTCCGGGCGGCGCCGCAAGCTGTCCAACCGTCAGGAAAGCCGCAAGGACGCCCGCAAGGAGCAGTCGGGCGCCGGCGGCACCGCGCAGCCCCCGGCGCAGAACACCCCGACGCAGAGCGCCCCTGCCCAGGGCACCGCTCAGGGCACGCCTCCGCAGGGCACGCAGGCCCGGCCGCACCCGCAGCCCCCGCTCCTGTCGTCGAACGCCTCCGAGGGCGGTGGCCGCTCGTACGCGATCGGCGCGCCCGATCAGGACGGCGTCGAGGGACCGGAGCCGCTGGACGGTCCCGGTGGTGCCGTGGAGGTCGCGAACCGGCCGCAGCCGATGCCGATGGACGACGAGTTGCCGCCCGAGCCGCTCGACAACCCGCGCCGACTCCTCGTCTGGCCCGCGCCGGACGTGGCGACGCAGCAAGCGCTGAGCGACCGCGGCTACCGACCGGTGACCGTGCACTCCCGTGAGGAGGTCGACGCGCAGATCGCGGCGTTCCCCGCCGCGCTGTTCGTGGACCCGCTGACCGGGCCGATCACGCGGACCGCGCTGCAGTCGCTGCGTCAGGCGGCCGTCGCGGCCGAGGTGCCGGTCCTGGTGACCGCGGGCCTCGGGCAGGCGACGCGCGACGCCGCGTACGGCGCCGACCCCGCCGTGCTGCTCAAGGCGCTCGCCCCTCGGGACAGCGAGCAGCACCCGCCGCGGGTGCTGCTGATCGAGGAGCACGAGGAGATCGCGCTCGCCCTGACCGCGACCCTGGAACGGCGCGGGATGCAGGTCGAGCGGGCCGCGAACGACGCGGACGCGGTGGCCATCGCGTCCGAGCTGCGGCCGAACCTCGTGGTCATGGATCTGTTGCAGGTACGTCGTCGGCAGGCCGGAATCATCGACTGGCTGCGTGCGAACGGGCAGTTGAACCGCACTCCGCTGGTCGTCTACACGGCCGCCGTGGAACAGGCAGACCTGCCGCGGCTCGCGGCGGGGGAGACGGTGCTGTTCCTGGCGGAGCGGTCGACGAGCACCGAGGTGCAGGGCCGGATCGTGGACGTACTGGCGAAGATCGGCACGAACTGAGCCTCAGCGACTGAGTCTCAACACACGTACGGGGGCGGCCCTTTCGGGCCGCCCCCGTTTCACGTGAAACAGACCGTCACAGCCTGGTGACGTCCAGGTCCCCCTCCGCGTACTGCTTGCGGAGCACCTTCTTGTCGAACTTGCCGACGCTGGTCTTCGGGACCGCGGGGATGATCGTCCAGCGCTCCGGCAGCTGCCACTTGGCGACCTTTTCGGCGAGGAACGAGCGCAGCGTCTCGAAGTCGGCGCTCGCTCCCTCCTTCAACACCACGGTGGCGAGCGGTCGTTCGCCCCACTTGTCGTCGGGAACGGCGACGACCGCGGCCTCGGCGACGTCCGGGTGGGACATCAGCGCGTTCTCCAGGTCGACGCTGGAGATCCACTCGCCGCCGGACTTGATGACGTCCTTGGCGCGGTCGGTGAGCGTGAGGAAGCCGTCGGGGCTGATGGTGCCGACGTCGCCGGTCTTCAGCCAGCCGTCCTCGCTGAACTTGTCCTCGGGGCGCAGCGGTTCGTTGCCCGCACCCGCGTAGTACGCGCCCGCGATCCAGGGACCGCGTACCTCCAGTTCGCCCGCGGACTCGCCGTCCCAGGGCAGCTGCTCGCCGCCGGGGCCGGTGAGCCGCCCCTCGACGCCGGCCGGGAAGCGGCCCTGCGTGAGCCGGTACGCGAACTCCTCCTCGCTGCCCGGCTCGGCGCTGGCCGGGGGACGGGCGACGGTGCCGAGCGGGGAGGTCTCCGTCATGCCCCAGGCGTGACAGACCCGCATGCCCAGGTCGTCGAACGCCTTCATCAGCGAGGGCGGACAGGCGGCCCCGCCGATGGTGACCTGCGTGAGCGTGGAGACGTCGCGCGGCTTGGCGGTGAGCTCGGCGAGCAGGCCCTGCCAGATGGTGGGGACGGCGGCGGCGTGCGTGGGGCGCTCGGACTCGATCATCTCCGCGAGCGGCGCGGGCTGCAGGAAGCGGTCCGGCATCAGCATGTTCACGCCGGTCATGAACGTGGCGTGCGGCAGTCCCCAGGCGTTGACGTGGAACTGGGGGACGACGACGAGCGAGGTGTCGGCGTCCGTGAGGCCCATCGACTGCGTCATGTTGACCTGCATGGAGTGCAGGTAGATGGAGCGGTGCGAGTAGACGACGCCCTTGGGGTCGCCCGTGGTGCCGGAGGTGTAGCACATGGCTGCGGCCCGGCGTTCGTCCAGCTCGGGCCAGTCGTACGTGGTCGGCCGGTCCGCGATCAGCTCCTCGTACTCGTGCACCTGGGCATGGGCACCGTCGAGTACGGAGCGGTCGCCTGGTCCGGACACCACGATGTGCTCGACCGTCGGCAGCTTCGGGAGCAGCGGGGCGATCATCGGAAGCAGCGAGCCGTTGACCAGGACGACCTTGTCGGCCGCGTGGTTCACGATCCACGCCAACTGCGCGGCGGGCAGCCGCAGGTTTAGCGTGTGCAGGACCGCGCCCATGCACGGCACGGCGAAGTACGCCTCGACGTGCTCCGCGTTGTTCCACATCAGCGTGGCGACCCGGTCGTCCTCGCGCACGCCGAGCTCGTCGCGCAGCGCGTTCGCGAGGCGGTGCGCGCGCTCGGCGGCTTCACGGAAGCTGCGGCGGTGCGGCTCCGCCTCGCCGGTCCACGTGGTGATCTGGGACGATCCGTGCACCCGCGCGCCGTGTTGCAGAATGCGGGTCACGGTCAGCGGTACGTCCTGCATCGTGCTCAGCACGGCGTCCTCCCGGTGGGCGCTACGGAGCAGTAAAGGTTCGCTGATTCTCACTGCATACCGGGTGGTATGTCACTACTTCCCGGGATGATCGATCAGCCAATCACCCAGGACTCACCGCTGGTCACGCCGTGTGCCGCAGTTCCGGGTCCTCACGGAGCTTGCCGAGCGCCCGCGACACCGCGCTCTTCACCGTGCCGATGGAGACGCCGAGCACCTGGGCCGTCTGGGCCTCGCTCAGGTCCTCGTAGTAGCGCAGGACGACCATTGCCCGCTGCCGCGCGGGCAGTTTCGTGATGGCGCGCCACATCGCGTCGTGCAGCGCCTGCTGCTCGGCGGGGTCCCCGGCCGGCGCCTCCCGGTGCTCCGGCAGCTCGTCGCAGACGAACTCGTCGACCTTGCGCTTGCGCCACTGCGAGGTCCGGGTGTTCAGCAGGGCCCTGCGCACATAGCCGTCGAGCGCCCGGTGGTCCTCGATCCGGTCCCACGCGACGTACGTCTTCGCGAGCGCGGTCTGCAACAGGTCCTCGGCGTCGCACGGGTTCGACGTCAACGACCGGGCGGTACGCAGCAGCACCGGCTGGCGCGCACGGACGTACGACGCGAACGACGGATACGCCGAGCACGCGGCGGGTGCCGGGCGCGTCCCCGCATGGGTGCGCGGAGCGGCCTCGGAAGCGCTGGAGCAGACAGGCGCCAGGGTTGCGGTCATGGCTCCACGCTATGAGCGCCCCCTACTGCCGGGGATCGGCCGGAGGTCCCGAAGCGGCGTCCGCCTCAGGTTGTACGAGGGGTGCTGGCCCCACCTCCTGAAGGTGGAGTCGGGGGTGAGGTCCCCTGGGGGACTGCCCTGACTCCCCTTCGCGCGCACGGGCCCGGCCCCTCGCAAGCATGCAGGTCCACACGCGTGCGGGGCCACCCGCCCGGTTCAGCCGTCCGAACCCAGGATCAGACCCGATGTGGGGACCCCGGTGCCCGCCGTGACCAGAGTGGTGGCCGCGCCGGGTATCTGGTTCACAGCCGTGCCGCGTACCTGCCGCACGCCCTCCGCTATCCCGTTCATCCCGTGCAGATACGCCTCGCCCAGCTGTCCCCCATGGGTGTTGAGCGGCAGCCGCTCCTCCGCCACGAATCCGGCCGCCTCGCCCGGTGCGCAGAAGCCGAACTCCTCCAGCTGCATGAGCACGAACGGCGTGAAGTGGTCGTAGAGGATGCCGACGTCGATGTCGTCGGGCCCGATGCCCGCCGTGCGCCACAACTGCCGCGCCACGACGTTCATCTCGGGCAGGCCCGTCAGCTCGTCCCGGTAGAAGCTCGTCATCTGCTCCTGCGCGCGGCCCGCACCCTGCGCCGCCGCCCGGATCACCGCGGGCGGGTTCGGCAGATCGCGGGCCCGCTCCACGCTGGTGACGACGATCGCCTGCCCGCCGTCCGTCTCCTGGCAGCAGTCGAGCAGCCGCAGCGGGTCGACGATCCAGCGCGACTCCGCGTGGTCGGCGAGCGTGATCGGCTTCTCGTAGAAGTACGCCGCCGGGTTCGTCGCCGCGTACTTGCGGTCGGTGACCGCGACATGGCCGAACGCCTCGGGGGTCAGCCCGTACGTGTGCAGATAGCGCTGCGCCGCCATCGCCACCCAGGACGCCGGCGTGAGCAGCCCGAACGGCAGGTTCCAGCCGAGCGCCGCGCCCTCCGCCGACGGCTCCCTGTGCTGCACACCCGAGCCGAAGCGTCTGCCCGAGCGCTCGTTGAAGGCCCGGTAGCAGACCACCACGTCGGCCACGCCGCTCGCCACCGCGAGGGCCGCCTGCTGCACGGTGCCGCAGGCGGCGCCGCCTCCGTAGTGCACCCGCGAGAAGAAGGAGAGCTCCCCCATGCCCGCGGCCTGCGCCACGGTGATCTCCGGGTTGGTGTCCATGGTGAAGGTGACCAGGCCGTCGACGTCGGACGGGGACAGACCCGCGTCGTCCAGCGCCGCGTGCACCGCCTCCACCGCGAGCTTCAGCTCGCTGCGCCCCGAGTCCTTGGAGAACTCCGTGGCACCGATGCCGACGATCGCGGCCTTCCCGCCGAGCCGGTCCTTGCCGCGCACGCTCATGCCGCGCTCCCCTCGGGGACGACGACCGTGACCGTGCCGGTGACGTGGCTGCCGATGCCGTTCCTGCCGACGACCTTCACCTGCGCCGTGTCCCCCTCCACCTCGGCGATCGTGCCGCTCAACACCATGGTGTCGCCCGGATAGTTGGGCGCCCCAAGACGTATCGCGACCTTACGAAGGACGGCGTCAGGACCGAAGTGGTCGGTGATGTAGCGCCCCACCAGGCCGTTCGTCGTGAGGATGTTCATGAAGATGTCGGGGGAGCCCTTCTTGTGCGCCAACTCCGCGTCGTGGTGCACATCTTGGTAGTCACGCGACGCGATCGCCCCGGAGACGATCAGCGTCCGGGTGATCGGGATCGTCAAGGGCTCGAGCTCGTCCCCGACCTTCATCCCGCTCCCGGCCTTCATCCCGCCCTCGGTCTTCGTCCCGCCTTCGGCCTTCGTCCCGCCTTCGGCCTTCGTCCCGCCTTCGTCGGCCTTCATGCGGCCTCCCCTCCGTCGGCCGCGCCCGCTCCCGACGCGATCACTTCGCCCAGCTCCTCCAGGAGTTCGGCGCCGCACCCCAGATACCCGTCCAGCTGCCGGCCCCACAGGAAGTGCCGGTGCACCGGGTGGTCCAGGTCGGCGCCCATGCCGCCGTGCAGGTGCTGGCCCGTGTGCACGACCCGCTTGCCGGCCTCCGAGGCCCACCAGGCCGCGGTCAGCGCATGGCTCTCGTGGTCGAGCCCGGCATCGCGCCGCCAGGCCGCCTCGTACGCGGTGACCCGGATCGCCTCGATGTCCATGTACGCCTCCGCGGCGCGCAGTTGGACGCCCTGCTTGGCGGCGAGCGGCTTGCCGAACTGCTCCCGTTCGTTCGTGTACTCCACGGCCCGGGAAAGCGATCCCGCGCAGACACCGGCCTGCAGCCCGGCAAAAGCAGTCCGCGCGGCCGCGAGCACGTCTCCGTAGGCCTCGGGTCCACCGAGCCGCTCGGCCTCGACGCCGTCGAGCACGAGTCGCCCCGCGGACCAGGGCGCGGTCAGCTCGACCGGCTCGCACCCGGCATCCTCCGCCCGCACTGTCCACAGGCTGTGGACAGTGTTTTCGGTTTCACCCCGCACCGCCACCAGTACATGCGTCGCGTCCCGCAGCCACGGCACCCACGGCACGGCCCCGCTCAGCCGCGCCCGCCCGTCCGCCACGGCGTCCACCACGATCCCACCGCGCGCGGGAAACGCCCCCGCCGCCACGGCCGAACCGTCCCGAAGCCCCGGCAGCAGCCGCTCCCGCTGCTCGTCCGTACCGTGCGCCGCCACTGCCAGGAGGCCGTACACACAGCTCGCGGCGAACGGCACCTGTGCCGTCGTCCTGCCCTGCTCCTCCAGCATCAGGACGAGCCCGAGCAGCCCGGTCTCCTCCACCGCGCCCGCGAGGCCCGCCGCGCCCAGCTCCTTCCAGAGCTCGCCGTCCGTGCCGCCGCCGAGGCCCGCGAGCCGCTCCGGCGTGGACAGATCGCCGAAGATCCGCGCGGCGAGGTCCCGCGCCGCCTCCTGCTCCGGGGTAGGGGTGAAGTCCATGTCAGACCTCACCACCCTCGGCATCGTCGACCACACGGAATACGGGCAGCTCCAACTCGTCGTCCGCCCTGAGGAATTCGAGCCGTACGGGCATCCCGATCCGCACCTTGTCGCTCGGCACCCCCACGACGTTGCTCACCATGCGCACGCCCTCGGCCAGCTCGATGAGCCCCACCGCGTACGGGGGGTCGAAGGCGGGGAAGGGCGGGTGGTGCATGACCACGTAGCTGTAGACGGTGCCCTCGCCGCTCGCCTCGACGGTGTCCCACTCCTGCCCACCGCACGTGTTGCACCCCGGCAGCCAGGGAAAGCGCAGCGTCCCGCACGCGCGGCAGCGTTGGATGAGCAGCCGGTGGTCCGCGACGCCCTCCCAGAAGCCGGCGTTGTCCCGGTTGACGACGGGCCTCGGTCGCTGTCGCTTGTCCTTCTTCGCCGCCCCGTTGCTCGAACTCCGCTTGGCCGGCGTGTACTTCAGGATGCGGAACCGGTGCGTCCCGGCGATCTCCCCGCCCGCCCGGACGTTCATCCGCGTCGTGATGAAGTGCCCCGTGCCCAGCTTCGTCGTCTTCAGCGGCGAGACCGACTCGATCACCGAGTCGTACGTGATCGCGTCACCGGGCCGCAGCGGCCGCAGATACTCCTGCTCGCAGTCGGTGGCGACGACCGAGGTGTACCCCGCGCCGTCGAGCAGCGCGAACAGCTCGTCATGTGCGGGCGATCGACCCTCGTAGCTGGTCAGGCCGGCCATCGTCCAGGCCTGCAGCATGGTCGGCGGCGCGATCGCGTCCGGCCCCTCGTAGGCGGGGTTCGTATCGCCCATGGCCTCGCACCAGTGCCGGATCATCGGCGCGTTCACCGGGTCCAGGCCCTCGGCCTCGGTGGCCGCGACCCGCCCCTCGAACGTCCTCAACTTCTCGTACGCCAAGGGCTCGTGCCCCATGAACTCCTGCCCCGCAACACCCGCGCTCACCGCTTGCCCCTCCGCATCCCGAGCCGCATCGTCGCCACGATCTCGCGCTGCACCTCGCTCACCCCGCCACCAAAGGTGTTGATCTGTGCCGCGCGGTTCATCCGCTCCAACTCGCCGTCCCCCACGCCTGCTTCGCCGCCCCCCGTATCACCGAACACGCCGGGCGAACCGGCCCGCACCCACCCGGCGTCGCCCGCGATCTGCTGACATATTCGATACGTCTCGACCGCGGATTCCGTTCCCGCGAACTTCACGCCGCTGGCGTCCCCGGGGGCCAGTCGACCCGCCCCCACATCCCCCACCAAACGCCAGCTGAGCAGGCGCGTTGCCGACAGCCGGGCGTGCGCTTCGGCGAGTTGAGATCGGACCCAAGGCGCGTCAACGCGGCGTTCGCCGGTCACCGGATCAGGGGTACGGGCGGCGTCGGCCACCCGCTCGTAGAAGTCCTCTGCCTGCATCCCGATCGCGGCGAGGGCGACCCGCTCGTGATTGAGCTGGTTGGTGATCAGCCCCCAACCCGCGTTCTCCTCGCCGACGAGATTCGAGCCGGGGACCCGGATCCCGTCGTAGTACGTGGCCGTCGTGGTCAGGCCGCCGACGGTGTCGATCGGGGTCCACGAGAAACCGGGCGCGTCCGTCGGCACGAGGATGATCGAGATGCCCTTGTGCTTGGGCGCCTCGGGGTCGGTCCGGCAGGCGAGCCAGATCCAGTCGGCGTTCTGCGCGTTCGACGTGAACACCTTCTGCCCGTCGATCACCCAGTCGCCGCTCGCTTCGTCGCGCACCGCGCGCGTGCGCAGGGACGCGAGGTCCGTGCCCGCCGACGGCTCGCTGTAGCCGATCGCGAAGACCAGGTCGCCCTTGAGGATCCGGGGCAGGAAGTAGGACTTCTGCTCCTCGGTGCCGTACTTCATGAGCGTCGGGCCGACCGTGTTGAGCGTGACCATGGAGACCGGCGCGCCGGCCCGGTACGCCTCGTCGAAGAAGACGAACTGCTCGTCCGCGCCGCGCCCCTGCCCGCCGTACTCGACGGGCCAGCCGAGGCCCAGGAGACCCTCGGCGCCGATGCGGCGCAGCAGCCGGCGCTGACCGTTCGGATCGTCGGCCGCGGGTGGCCCGCCTGGCATCAACGTACGGAATCTCTCACGCAGTTGAGCGCGCAGCTCACGCTGACGCTCGGTGGGGGCGAGGTGCACGGCGGCTGCCCTCCAGGACTGGCCTCGTACCGACAAGGGTTTCTGACTGTCCGTCAGATACCGACGGGTGTCAAGAGATCGACCACGTCATCGGCACGCCCGCGTACACCTCACCGGCACGCGCGCGTAGTCGCGAAACCAGCACGCGCGCGTAGTCGCGAAAACGCCTGCGCGGCGGCGCCGAAGCACCGCCGCGCAGACTGTCACGCACCCCACGGAAGACCCCCGCCACGCAGGAGCCGGCGGACTACCAGAGTTCGGTGAAGTTCACGTTGACGTTCGACTGGTCGATCGCCGTGAAGCCGGAGCCGTTCACCTGAGCCTCGTTGTTCTGGTTGGAGGCGCCGTTGCCGACGGCCTGCTGCTGCGTGGTCGACGAGTTGCCGAAGTTGTCGTCACCGACACCACTGCCGCTGACCGTCGCCACCCCCGCGTTCGATCCGTTGTCCGCGAAGGAGCCGTTGTCGGCCATGGCCACTCCGGAGAAGAGGGCTGCGGCGAGGGGCAGGGCGGCGACGGCGGCGATGGCGCGGGCGGTACGGATGGAAGCCATGTCTATTCCTCCAGGACAGGAAGTACGCTCCGGGCGCTCGGACGGGGTCCGGCCACCCGTTAAGTACGGGATGTACCGAGGCAGTTGGCCGACCGCCTCGGCGATGTTCACGACGTCGCGAGATCAGAATTGCCCACCGAATCCCCGGCGAACCACCCCGGAAGCCGCGATTCGCTCGCAAGCGTGAGGACATGTCGATAAACCCTCTTCACGCCCGGAAAACCCCAGCTCAGGACTGAGCGGGCCACCTCGGGAGCAGTCCGGCCCAAGCGGCCCAACCGACGAAGCGTTTCAGCACATTTTTGGTAAATGCTTCCCTCGGATGACCGGCCCCACTTCCCTTCTTCGAACATGCGTACGAAAATGAGGGCATGGCCACCATGGACCGGCACCCGCCCCACTGCCCACCGCACCCGTCTCTCGCGACCCTGGCCCTCGCGCACGCCCTGTCCGCCGCCGAGCGCGGGCTCGCCGTCATCCCCCTGGCCAGGACCAAACTCCCGGCGCTGCCCTCGCCGCACCGCGGCGACCCGCCCTCGGCCCCGCGCTGCCACGGTGAGTGCGGCCTTCCGGGCCATGGCGTGTACGACGCCTCGACCGATCCGCGCCGCATCCGCGCGCTCTTCGCGGCCGCCCCCAGGGCGACCGGCTACGGCATCGCGTGCGGCCTGGCCCCGCACCACCTCATCGGCGTCGACCTGGACACCAAGTCCGGTACGGATGCCTCCGCTTCCCTGCGTGAGCTGGCCTTACGGCATCTGTTCACGATCCCCGACACGGTGGTCGTGGCCACACCGAGCGGCGGCCGGCACCTGTGGCTCTCCGGGCCGCCGGACGCCGTGGTGCCCAATTCGGCGGGCCGCCTCGCCCCCGGCATCGACATCCGGGGCGCCGGCGGCTACCTCGTGGGGCCCGGCTCCCGCACCGAGCACGGCGTCTACAGCACGGTTCCGGGCACCGGACACCTGCCGCCCGCGCCCTGCCCACCGGCGCTTCTACGCCTGCTCACGCCCCCGCCGCGCGCGCACCACCCCATGACGGGCCGCCCCGGTCAACACGGTCTGGGCCTCGTCCAGTTCGTTCTCAGCGCCCATGAGGGCCAGCGCAACACGCGCCTCTTCTGGGCGGCCTGCCGGGCGTACGAGAACGGCGTCGGCGACACCCTCGCGGACGCCCTGACGGACGCGGCGGTGCACGCCGGTCTGACGGAGCGCGAGGCCCGCTCCACGATCGCCTCGGCGGCGCGCCTCACGGCGGGTCCCTAGGACGGCGACGGGGCTTTGCCGGGGCTTTCAAGACAGACCCGGGCCCTCCCGAACACGAACGAGCCCCCGACCCTGGTCCCGGGTCGGGGGCTCGCTCAACTGCGCGGTGGGTGTGGGATTTGAACCCACGGAGGCTCTCGCCTCGACGGTTTTCAAGCCCGGCTGCGCTCCGCTCCGCCGGGCGGGCTCCCGGCTCCGCTGCCCTTCGCGCTCATGCCTTCGGCCCGCGCTACGGGCGCTGCGCCGACGCCCGCCCACGCGTGGATAGGCCGAGGCGATGAGTCGAGCACCGCGACGCTCTTATGCGGGCCACGGGCAAAGGCCATGCCTCCGGCGGGGGATCGGCCGGCACCGGGGGCAGGGGGTAGCACTGCCGGGTGCGGACTCGTGGGTGGTTGCGAGGAGCTCCCATCCCGTCCACCGTCGACCCAGGCAAAGCCGAGCAGACGTGGTCCATGGCGTCCAGGTCGGACGAGAACCTAGCCTCAGAAGTTGCTCAAGGCTTTCCGTTGCGAGTACCGCGAATTCGGATGATCTGTCACGGTCATCCCACGGCGCAACGGGGCAGCACGTTCGCTGACCCCGAAGCCGGACATCAAGGGGGACGCATGTTCGCAGTGCTGGGACTGGGCGAGATCATTTCCATGCTCGTCACGGTGGCCGTTGTCGTCGGTCTGGGCGTGATCGCATACCGACGATTCGGTGCACGGAAGCAGTAGGAGACGGCAGCCCGTAGTGAGGCAGCTTGTCAAGGGCGCCCGGATTCCTGACACCAGCGGCTGACACCAACAGGCACGAACGACGCCGATCAACGCCGAACCTCAGCGGCAGGCGAACCGGGGTGCAGGGGACGTTCGTTGAGGCCGAGAGAGTGCCTCGATCGACCTGATAAGGATGAGGCCGGACGTCAAAGTCCACGCCGACAACTTGATGCGCGCGCCAGGGGGGGCACATGGAGCGCCGAACTCAACGCCGAGCCTTCGGCATCTGGCTACTGACAGGGCTCGGGCTTCTAGCGATCTCACGTGGACTGCCGCGGTTGCTTTCGGCACCCTTCGCGGTGTGCGTGATCTGCGACGTGCTGGGCTTTGTCCTGTTACTCGTATCTGTGGTGCTGGGCATCTGCGCGGAAGTCAGGCGCAGGGTCGGCGAGACCGCGTGCCCCTCCCGTGCCCGATAGACCGGTAACTCACGGGGAATTGCGGCCACTAGAAGGCAACACGCACGACGAAGGCCCCCGACCGATGTTCCTGGTCAGGGGCCTTCAACCTGCGCGGTGGGTGTGGGATTTGAACCCACGGAGGCTCTCGCCTCGACGGTTTTCAAGACCGTTCCCTTAGGCCGCTCGGGCAACCCACCCCGCGCCGCAGCGGTCCTTGGGACCGTCGAGGCGCGGAACCAGGGTAGCGGGTCCGGCCGCAGGGTCGGTCAGCTGTCGCCCTTGCGCTCGCCCAGGGTCACGTCGGCCGTGTGCTCCTTGCCGTCGCGCGTGTAGGTGAGCTTCACGGAGTCGCCCGGCTTGTGCGTCCAGATCTGGCCGATCAGGGTCGGTCCCGAGTCGATGGGCTGGTCGTCGAGCTTGGTGATGACGTCGCCGGGCTTGAGGCCCGCCTTGGCCGCCGGACCGTTCGGCGTGACGGCCGCGGAGCCGCCCGCGCCCTGCTGGGTGATCTTCGCGCCGCCGGTGCCCTCCTCCAGGGAGACGGAAGCACCGATCACCGGGTAGACCGGCTGCCCGGTCTTGATGAGCTGCTGGGCGACCATGTTGGCCTGGTTGATCGGAATGGCGAAGCCGAGACCGATCGAGCCTGACTGGCCCGAACCGCCGCCCATGCCGCCGCTGGAGGCGGACTGGATGGCGGAGTTGATGCCGATCACGTTCCCGTTGCCGTCGAGCAGCGGGCCGCCGGAGTTGCCCGGGTTGATCGACGCGTCGGTCTGCAGGGCGCTCATGTACGAGGCCTTGCTGCTGCCTGTGCCGTCGCTGGAGGCCACCGGGCGGTCCTTGGCGGAGACGATGCCCGTGGTCACCGTGTTCGACAGGCCGAAGGGCGCGCCGATCGCGATGGCCGAGTCGCCGACCGCGACCTTGTCGGAGTTGCCGAGGGTGAGCGGCTTCAGGTCGTCCGGCGCATTCTTGAGCTTGATGACCGCGACGTCGTAGCCCTGCGCGTGGCCGATCACCTCGGCGTCGTACTTCTTGCCGTTCGAGAACGTGGCCGACAGCTTGCCGCCGTCCGCGGCCTCCGCCACCACGTGGTTGTTGGTGAGGATGTGGCCCTGCTTGTCGTACACGAAGCCCGTGCCGGTGCCGCCCTCGCCGTTGTTGCCCTCGGCCTCGATGGTGACCGTGCTGGGCAGCGCCTTGGCGGCCACGCCCGCGACGGTGCCCTTGTCGCGCTTGAGGTCGGCCGGGTTGGAGGCGGAGACGGTGGTCGAGCCGGTGTCCGACCCGTCGCCCCGCTCGGCCGCCCAGTAGCCCACGCCGCCGCCGACCGCGCCCGCGACCAGTGCCGCCGCGATGATCCCGGCGACCAGGCCACCGCGCCGGCCGCCCGGCTTGGGCTGCGGCGGCTCGTACGAGGCGCCCCAGCCTCCGCCGCCACCGCCCGACCCGTAGGCCGGCATGGCGGGCGGCGGGGGCGGCCAGTCGCCGCCGTGGGCCGGTCCTGTCGCACCAGGCGCGGCGCCCCCGGAGGATGCCGCGAACGCGGCGGGGGCTCCGGGCGCCCCGTGGTCAGCGGTCCTCGGCTCCTGGCTCACCGGGTCAGGTCCGGCCCCCTGGGGAGCCGGCGCGGGAGCAGCGGGAGCGTCCACCGGCACGGGAGGTGCGGACGGGGCCGGGGGAACCTCAGTGCCCTCGTTCTCGGTGCTCACAGCTTTCTCTCCTCGATCCACGGCTGTCGTCGCCGATCCGTCCTGTCTGGATGCTCAGGGACGGCGACTGTCGCGCGCGCCACCGTCCCGGCATGGTCCTGTCACGGTCCACTTGTGCTGTTGTACGTCGTCAGCCTTTCCCACGGGACGTCAGGCCACCGTAAGACGATCCTGTGCATCCCCTGCCATCCTTTACGTCCGGCAAAACGGACGCATCCGCTGGGCCGAACTTTTCCTGGTCGCCCGCCGCGCGGTGGCACCATGACGCGGTGACCCTCGCACAACAGCAGCGCATTCAGGTCGTCGCCCACCGCGGTGCCTCTCAGGACGCCCCCGAGCACACATTGGCCGCCTACAAGAAGGCGATCGAGGACGGTGCGGACGCCCTCGAATGCGATGTGCGGCTGACGGCCGACGGGCATCTCGTATGCGTGCACGACCGTCGCATCAACCGTACGTCGAACGGCCGTGGAGCCGTCTCCACGCTGGACCTCTCGGAGCTCACCGCCCTCGACTTCGGCTCCTGGAAGGGCCTCGACGAGCGCCCCGAATGGACGGGCAGCGCGGCCGACACCTCCGTCCTGACACTGGAGCGCCTGCTGGAGCTCGTCACCGACGCGGGACGCCGGGTGGAGCTGGCGATCGAGACCAAGCACCCCACGCGGTGGGCGGGACAGGTGGAGGAGCGGCTGCTGCTCCTGCTCAAGCGGTTCGGCCTGGACGCCCCGGCGCCCGACGAGCCCTCGCGCGTACGCGTGATGAGCTTTTCCGCGCGCTCCCTGTCGCGTGTCCAGGAGGCCTCACCGACGCTGCCGACGGTGTACCTGCTGCAGTTCGTCTCGCCACGCCACCGCGAAGGGCGCCTCCCCAAGGGCGTGCACATCGCGGCCCCCAGCATCCGGATCGTGCGCAATCACCCCGCGTACGTCGCGAAACTCGCGCGCGCGGGTCACCAGATCCATGTCTGGACGGTGGACGAGCCCGAGGACGTCGACCTCTGCGCGAGCCTGGGCGTCGACGCGATCATCACCAATCGCCCGGCGGCGGTGCTGCGCCGACTCGGCAGGACCTGAGAGCTCCTGAAGCAGGGAGGACGGCGCGAACCGCGACAGGGGCTGAATCCGGCCACCTTTCCCCAATGCCGTCACAGGGTGTGCCCCGGCGCGTTCGGACCGTATTCGATCGTCACGAGTGCGTCACCGGAAGCGGGATGGCCGGTTTCCGGTCCAGTCCATTGGGGCATTCACACCGTGGCGTGGGGCAAAGGAGGTCTCGGGGGTGGCGTTGGTGGTGGCACAGGAGGTGCCCGCGTCGTCGAGCATGGCCGTACCCCATGGCCCTGCGGGCGTGGGCACGGCAAGACGCCGTATGCGCGAACAGCTGCGCATCAGTGGCGTACCGGAAACGGTCATCGACGATGCGGTTCTCATCCTTTCGGAACTGCTCAGCAATGCGTGCCGGCACGGCCGGCCGCTCGGCGACGATCTGGCCGGCGACGGTGACGTACGCGCCGCCTGGCGGGTCGACGACCGTGGCTGCCTCGCGGTCGAGGTGACGGACGGCGGCGGGCCCACCCGCCCGATTCCGGCCACACCCTCGATCACGGCGCACGGCGGCCGCGGGCTCAACATCATCACGGCGCTCGCCGACGACTGGGGCGTACGGGACGGCATGCGCGGCGAGGTCACCGTCTGGGTGACCGTCCACAAGGACGTCCACGCGGAGGCGATGGCTGCGCGCCGGGACGAATTCGCCTCGCGGGTGGCCGCGCCGCCCGTCGCGGACCTGGCCGACCTGGGCTTCCCGGACGCTTTCGACGACCTGGGCTGAAAGCCGGTCGGGCGCGGCCAGTTGGGCGTCCCCCTCTTGTCAGTACGAGCGGCTAGGCTCATGCCGTACGTACGAGAGCCGTATCCGGGAGACACCCAAGATGGCCAAGAAGCGCCCGCAGACCAAGGGCAAGCCGCACGTCACCGATGGCGCCCGCGCCGCAGGCGCTGAGGGGAACTACCCGGTCGTCGGTGCCCGCGAGCCCTGCCCCTGTGGCAGCGGCCGCCGCTACAAGGCCTGCCACGGCCGGGCGGCCGCGCACGCCGTGACCGAGCTGGTGCAGCGCCCCTTCGAGGGCCTGCCGGGCGAGGGCGACTGGGTCGCGCTGCGCGAGCTGGTGCCCGCCGCGACGACCGAGCTGACCTTGAAGGACGGTCTCCCCGAAGGCGTCCCTTCGGTGACCCTCGCGACCGTCCTGCCCATGGCCTGGCCGGCGCTGCGCCGCGACGACGGCTCGGTCCTGCTCGGCCTGCAGAACGACACGCCTTCCGGGGACATCAGCCGCGACCTGGCCGACACGCTGCTGCGCGCGCTGACCGCGGAGCCGGGCAACCCGGTGCAGACCCGCCGCGCACCGGCCGACGGGCCGCGCCTTCAGGACGTGCTCGCCTCAGAGGGCACTTTCGAGCCCATCGTCCACACGGGCTTCGAATTCTGGGTCCCGGACTCGGAGAACGCGTCGGGCGAGGTCGCCGCCTCCCTGGAGCGGGCCAACGCCGCGGCGATCCCCACGGTGAAGCTCACCGGCGTGGACAGCGCCTACTGGTGCGAGACGCCGGAGAAGAACCACCTCCGGTGGGTCATGCCGCACGCGGAGGAGAAGCTGCTCGACGCGCTGGCGCGGCTGCACGCGGCGGGCACGTCGTCGCTCGGCGAGGACACCCGCCTGGTGGGCTCCTTCAGGGCGCACGGCCTGACCGTTCCCGTCTGGGACCTGCCCAGCTCGATGCAGGCGGAGGACGTCGAGAAGCCGGCCGCCGAGTTCGCCGAGCGGCTGGCAGGCGCGCTGGCCTCGGAGGCACCGCTGACCCCGGACGAGCGACGGGCGCGCGGGGGACTCACCAACCGACAGGTGACGCTCAGCTGACGCACAGCTTCGGGTGGGCTGACCGACCAGTCAGCTCACCGGGACGGGCCCACCTGGCCGAACCGCAAGGTGAGCCGGGTCACAACTCCCGGTAGTTGCAGGTAAATCCATGTCCGAATAGAAGAGATCGAATTTGCTAACCGGCGATCTCTTGTTACCGTTCAAGTAGCCCGGTTGCTGGTGCATCCCCCGTCGCCAGCAACCGGGCGCTTCCATGTGCGCTCCGCGCCCGCCGGGTCTCAACCCCCGTGCGACGGCGCCGAGTTGCTTCCGGAACGCAGCAGCAGCGGGCCTTCCCCGCCCCTCGCGTACTCCGCCACCGCCGTGTACTCGTCGGGCTCTCCGCTCGTACGCCCCCGCGGTGTCTCGCACATCCCCGGCTCGTCCTCCGCACCCACGGCACAGTGCAACTGCACCGTGCGTCCGCCGGGTGCCATCAGGGTCAGCACGGCGGCCAGACCCGAGCCCGTCGCGTTGCGGTAATAGGTACGCGCCCAGGTCTCGCGCCCCTGGACGAGCACGCAGGTCTGCGCCTCGATGCCGTCCGGGGCGGACAGTTGGGGACCGCAGTGGGCCTCGGTGGTCAGGCCGAGACCGGTCAGCAGGGAGGGCTTGCCGGTCTCCCGCTCAGCCGGTTTGGCGTCCCCGTTCTCGTCCCCGTTGTCGTTCGCCCTGTCATTCGCCTTGGCGTTCGACGTGCCGTTCGACGTGGCGGAGTCGTCGGACCCGTCCGCCTCGGTGGCGTTGGTCTCGGCGGCCGTCTGCCGCGTGGGCCCGTCGTCCACGGGACCCGCGGACGCGCCCGCCAGCGGAAGCGCCGCTGTGAGAACCACCACGGCGAGCAGACCGAACAGCCGCAGTCGCGCGCGCGGCCGCTCCCGCTCGATCTCGTCCGGGAGCTGGGGGAGGCGCGGCGCGGCAGGCATGCGCCGAAGATATCGGCGCACAGCCCACCCACCGGCCCGCCGCGCGCCGGATTCCGCTACAACTCGGGCGCGCTCACACCCGTACGGGTGAGGGCGTCGACCAACGTGCCGACGACGGCCTCGACATCCGGCGCCCACGGGGCCGCCGAGCCGGGCAGCGGCGCGCGCTCCCAACACACCTGCCCCGCGCCCGGGATCGACGGCGGCAGGGCGATGTATCCGCCCTCCCCGTGGAACCTCAGCGACCCGGGTACGAAGTCCTGCGCGTACAGGAGTTCACCGAGCTGCTCCAGCGAGTACGGCGCCACGAGGATCGCGATCCGCTCCGACGTCGCGATCACCGGGCCGAGCCGGACATCCCTGCGGTCGAGCGCGGCGAGCGCGCGGGCGCCCGCGACGACCGGGAGGCTCACGGCACAAGGTGCACGCCCCCCGGAGGCCCCGGACGCGGCACCAGTAGCGAGCACGATCGGCGCGTCGGGGCGGTTGGTCCACCACCAGCGGACCATGCGCTCATCGGTCGTCGCGGCGAGCAGCCCCGGGTCGAAGGGGTGCGCGCCCGGCACCGTGCACTCCGGGTCGGGGCAGGCGCAGCGGACGCCGTCACGACGGCCTCCCGCTTCGAGCCCTATGCCCGGCAGGACCGGCCACTGCCACGCTGTCGCGAACGTGAGGGCCGCGCTGATCAGGTCAGACTTCCCGTTGTCACGCCTGGACAGGAGCCTGCGTCGCCTTCCGAGGATCTCGCGCATGAGCGCTCGTTCCTTTCCGTAGACCGAAGAGAACGCTATGGGCCACATCACACCATGTGTCGATCAGTCACTGCGCGTACATGTTGAAGCGCCGCACCCCAGCCTGAACCGCCGGCCTGAGGCAGGGGGAACCCCCTATAGTCCGAGCGCCTGCTGTGTGCTTGAAAAGCCTGGCGTGGGGTGGCGGCGCCTGGCGTTTGCCGTCCCGCGTATTTCTCGCCGCCTCCGCCACGGGAGGATGGGACACGGTCGCCGATGGTTATGACGCCCGGTTCCGTCACCAGGTTCCGGGCGGATCCCAACTACCCCTGGTCTTCACCGACTACGTACCCATCGCGGCCGCTATGACGCTCTGTCGACCACAGCTGAACAATGCCAGTCGACCGCAATAAGCGCTTCCCCCAGGCGGTTTTTGGCCATCTTCGAACGATCGGGATCGGCTCGGGATCAGCTCCGTATCGGGACGGGATCACATATGAGAACCGAGATCGTTTTGCCGCGGATACCGCTTGACCACGGCAGACACCGGGAATCCCGATGGGACAATGCTGGACATCCCCCAACGAGTCCGTGTACATGTGGAGGCATTGCTAGCGGCGCAGAATGACATGGGGGTTTGCGATGCTAATGAGCAATATGCACCGGCCGGGAAGCCGGAAGCCATGACAACCCCACGCCTGCCGAAAGTGGCCGGAATCGATTCCCCTCCTGGACAGGTTCCCCCTCCAGCCCCCAGCGTCGCGCCCGCTTCCCCCGTGTCGCAGGTCACTTCCTCCGCTGTGGCACCCGGAGCCGTGATCCAGGACCGGCTCGCGGGCTGGGTCTCCGATCTCACGACGCTGCACGAACTCACGGAACGCCTGGCCCGCACGGCCGCACTCGAGGACGCACTGCACGAGCTGCTGCGCGCCGGAGCCACCCTGGTGGGCGCCCGGCGCGGACTTGTCGTCCTGGAACCGGGAGACGGGCGCGGCCCCGACACCACCATCGGCCTCGGCCTGTCCCGGCCCGACCTCGGGCACATCGAGACGGTGCCGCGCGGCGCGACCTCGTACGGACGGATCCTCGACGGGCTGTCCGCCGAACCCGAGGCGCGCGCCGATCTGCTCGCCGAGGACGCACTCGACCCGCGCCACCGCGAGGTCGCCGCGCGCCTGGGCTACGCCGCGAGTTACGCGATGCCGCTCGCCACCGAGGCGGCCGGCCGGCTCGGCGCCGCGGTCTGGCTCTACGACGAGCCGGCCGAGCCCGTCGAGCGCCAGCGCCACCTCATCGGCCTGTACGCGCGCTACGCCACCGAGCACCTGGCCCGCCTCCTGGAACTGGAGCGCACGCGCGCGTGGTCACGCACCGTCGCCGACGAGCTGCTGCCGCCGCGCCTGCCCCGGGTCGCCGGGGTGCAACTCGCCGCGCGGCACCGCACAGGGCCGCGCGGCGGCGGCGACTGGTACGACGC